>NZ_JACJDM010000129.1:0-1580 GCF_014163545.1 Pseudoalteromonas sp. SR45-6 | reverse complement strand
TTATCTGAGAAAAAATAAGTATCTGCTTTTCTTGGTGATATAATGCGCTTACTGGGGTCCGATAAGTTAATCCAGTAATTTTGCGACGCCCCAAGACCTTCTGATAAAAAATAAATATAATCGCCAAAAGGGGATACTTTTAAATACTTCATCGTAAATTGAGTGTTAAAACCTAAATCGACTTTTTCTATCACATCGCCATTAAAGTCATGTAACCAGTATTTATTTTTTTTATCGGCTAAAAAGGTTTTGCCATCTGGCAATAAAAACAAGCCATTAGAGTAAATAATTGGCCGCTCAGTAAGTGTTTTAGTGGGTACGTGGTAGTTATAATGCTTACCACTGGCGTAAAAAATCACATTTTCACTGTCTTTGGTCCAATTAAAATGGGCATAGCCATAGCCTTCGCTCATAAAAATAAACTGCTGGGTTTTAGTATCCCAAAGCTCACGTGTGTAGCCAAGTTCATTGTTGTACATTGATATTGCGATATACCGATTATCTGGCGAACGCACCGGTTTATGACCATCGACCATATTCTTCCGTAAATACGCTTTCTGGAATAATCCTACGCCTGTCAGAGCCATCCATGCGCGCTGAAAACAACGTTTCTATACCTATCCACTCAACCTCAGCTCTAAATAAAATACGCGGAGTTGAAAACGTTTCTTCATCGCCATACACCTCATTGCGCACCTCTTTAGGCCATTCAGAGTGGTATGTGTGGCGATACGCCATTTTATCTTTACTAAATCGGCTGGGCTGTTCTTGTTCAGCCGTTTGTTTTTCTGGTGGTTTAACTTCACCGCCACACGCAGTTAATAGCAATGTAGTAATACTTAGTAATATCATGGCGCTGCTTCGCGCGCTTTTACTAAACGCCTTTATATTCGTTATGCTGTGTAAAAGCGGTTTAAATCGGGCTGTGTTTTCTGAGATTAATGACATGGGTAATCCTAGTATATATGGTGTGAATTTATTAATAGATTTATCTTATAAATCTATGTTATTTATAATAAATTCATTCATCATCTATATTAATGCTTGGCATTAATTCTGCTTGCGGTGTTTGACCACTCAACTGTGTATAAGGCACTCGTTCAAAGATATAAAAAGGCTCAGCCCCGTCATCTGGATCTTGTATTAAATTAAAAGTACCTTCGGTGGGAATTTTTTTAAACGTGAGCCGAACCCAATCTGTATCTACAATACGTCGATCACCTACAGAGCATTCTTGGCGCCAACAGCTTTCAACATGCTCAAGAATAACTTTCTCATTGAGCGGGTTTATTGGTTTAGCCGATGATTTAGTTAAATTTAACTGGTATGCAAAGGTGATTTTTGGCTCTGTAATATACTTTTTATTTCTATTATTAACTTGCATTGGCATGCACTGTGAAACACTCATATTAGCTCCCAAATACTTGCTGTAATTTTGCTTTGGTTTTCTTCCCTGCAATTCCATCTACTTCAAGGTCGTGCTCGTATTGAAAATCCCTCACACCGGCTTTAGTTTTTGCGCCGTTAACGCCATCAACTGTGCCACAGTCAAAGCCCAATAAATTGCAGCGTGCTTGCAC
>NZ_JACJDM010000128.1:0-1580 GCF_014163545.1 Pseudoalteromonas sp. SR45-6 | reverse complement strand
TGTCTGAAGTCAAGATTTGATAATCATATAGAAAGCTCCTCGAGTTTTTCGATACAGTTGTGTTGACCAAAACATAAACTGAATCCGAGGAGCTTGGTATGAAACTATATGGTGGAATTGACTTGCATTCAAATAATAGTGTTATTGCTATCATTAATGAACACGGTGAAACGCTTACCGTTAAGCGTTTAAATAATGACATGTCTGTCATTTTATCTTTTCTAACCCCTTATAAAGACAACTTAACAGGGCTTGTTGTTGAGTCAACTTTTAATTGGTATTGGTTAGTTGATGGATTAATGGATGCAGAATTTAAACTCCACTTAGCGAACCCCGCTGCAATTCAACAATATTCAGGCTTAAAACATGCTGATGACCATAGTGATGCACGCTGGTTGGCTGAAATGCTACGTCTAAACATTTTGCCTGAGGGCTACATTTATCCTCGAGAACTCAGGGCTGTTCGCGACTTAATGCGTAAACGAATGGATATTGTTCAACAGTCCACTAAAAACTTATTATCCGTGCAAAGTTGTTACATGCGTCATCTTGGTTATAAGCTCAGTAGCAACAAAATAAAGCAAATGGCTGCTATCAGAAAAGGCGTTGATGTTGAGCAAGTACACTCGGATTTCAGCTCAACAAATACAGCACTGTCGGTCATTTCTAACCTCACATTGATACGCTGTGCTCAACAGCAAATTAATGCAATAGAGAGCGCTATATTACAACAAACATCGCTCTCCCCTGAATTTATAAACCTAACCAGTATCGATGGGATTGGGAATACGCTAGCACTGACCATTATGTTAGAGACAGGCACAATTAAACGTTTTGATAGTCCAGGTAATTTTTCCTCGTATTGTCGCTGTGTTAAAGGTGCAAGATACAGCAATGGAAAGAAGAAAGGCGCTACAAACCAAAAAAATGGCAATCGATACTTAGCGTGGGCGTTTACTGAGGCCGCTAACTTTGCAATTCGTTATAACCCGACAGTTAAAAAATATTATCAACGAAAGCTGGCTAAAACAAACAAGGTAGTCGCTATTAAAACAGTTGCGCATAAGCTTGCAAGAGCGTGTTATCACGTGCTTAAAGACAATGTACCATTCGATGAACACAAGGCTTTTGCTTAGCGTCTATAAAACAAATTAGGTTAACGTGTTGAGCTAGTAATGGGGTTGGTAAAACCATTAGATTTGATTGAGCCTGCACGTTAACCGCTCATATTTTAAATACTGGATATGCCCAATGTTTGAGCCACAAAGGGTTGGTTATGTGTAAGCATAAACCACAGACTTGTTACAGCGCAGTGTGTAAACACAGCCAGAAACTGGACTGATATTGGTACTAAACGATGACTGAGGCGAAAGCCAAGGGCCTTAATTAATCATCAAAGATGCTTAATTAAACCGCCTAAATTCATATGGGTGACTGGTGCATATTCACACCAATCGACGTCATGACTAGGTGTATAGCCAAATTTAAAGTGAGTTTAAAAAGTAACAACACTTGGTTTTTTGAATAAAAAGATCAAGAAAACACAGCTGCCTGCTTGACCGGAACTTTCTAATGGGTGA
>NZ_JACJDM010000127.1:0-1638 GCF_014163545.1 Pseudoalteromonas sp. SR45-6 | reverse complement strand
CGGAGTTTTTCAAGTTAGTTGTCGCCTCAAGTTAAATTTTATGCCGCCCGCATTTCTTCTTTTTTCTCAGGATTCAAATTTACTTCGTTTATCATTGACCAATCTCGTGACTTTCCTGACCAACGACTTGGGTTATTCAATTTAGCTGCGTCGTTTACCTGCTGACGCTTGGCTAATATCTCTTTATCTAAACCTAAATGACGTTGATTTGGCGTCACAAATTTTATACCACTGTGTAGGTGCTCATTATTGTACCAATCAACGAACCCACTTACCCATTCTCTTGCTGCGCTTATATCTTCAAATGCCTTTTCTGGGTATTCTGGGCGATACTTTAACGTTTTAAATAACGACTCAGAGTATGGATTGTCATTACTTACTGACGGTCGACTAAATGATGGCACAATCCCTAACTCCTGTAATGTTGCCAGTAATGTCGCGCCTTTCATTGGGCTACCATTATCTGAGTGCAACGTGACTTGCTCGCGCTTTATTTGCTCCCGACTGCAAATATCCTTCATTAAATCTGCGGCTAATTCACTTAACTGTGTGTCGTAAACCTGCCAGCCAACAACCTTTCGACTAAAAATGTCCATCACTAAATATAAGTATAAAAATTGCCCTTTTACGCTCGTTGGTAAATAGGTGATATCCCAAGTGTATACTTCATTTGCACGTACTGCCTTCAATGCTCTTGGCTTTTTCATCGGCTTAGCTGGCTTTACTTTTTCTCTATGCGTTAATAAGTTATGTGCCTTCATGACACGATAAAATGAACTTTCAGACGCTATCCATATACCGTTATCAAGCAGCTTGGGGACTATTTTACTGGCCGGTAAATGCCCATACTCAGTTGAGTTAACCGTATTAATAATACGCTGCCGCTCTAACTCTGTGAGACGGTTTGGCGGCCGTTTTTTCGTACTCGTTCGCTTGTCAGTCATATCGTCTGCTTCAATCCACCGCTGAACGGTTCTTACCGTCAGCCCAAGTAACTCACATGCTTTTTCTTTCCTTGCCCCTGAATCCTGCGCGTTTGTAATAAGCGTTATTAATTCATGTCGCTCAGCCTGTGTTGTTAATCGTCCTCGTTGAAACCCCAGAGTGCATCCGCTTTTTTTTTGAGAACAAGCAGAGCGGCTGTTTCAGCTAAGGCTTTATCTTTACGATTAAGCTCTTTTTGCAGCTGTTTTATTTCTTGCTTTAACTGTTTACTGTCTGATTTAGCTAGTTTCGTTGTAGGTCCTTGGGCAAAGTCTTGCTTCCACTGCTTAATATGATGCGGATAAAGCCCTTTATTACGGCAGTATTCATTAATGGCTGCTTCATCTAAATGGCCACAGTCAATAATCGCGCTGAGTCTTTCTTCTAAACTCCAGTCTTGTGGTCGTTTTTCTGCTGTCATTTGGCTACCCGTCTGGTGTGTTTCAAGTTGATGTTTTTTTGCGAGTGCTATCCAGCGTTGTAACGTTGAATAACCGACACCTAAATCATCTGCAATATCTTCTAGACGAACATCATCACATTGAGATAATGCTTTTTCAACCGCTTGAACTTTAAATTCTTGTGTAAATCGACGTCTCATTTTTATCTGCCTCTATTAAAAGTTAGAGGCGACAACTATCCTGACACAGGGGG
>NZ_JACJDM010000126.1:0-1643 GCF_014163545.1 Pseudoalteromonas sp. SR45-6 | reverse complement strand
GTCAACGTATTGGGTAACGACAGTGATGTTGATATCGGCGACAGCTTAGATGTGAGCAGTGTGACGGTTGTCAGTGCACCAAGCAACGGGCAAACTCAAGTAACCGCAACGGGGGCAATCATTTACACCGCCAATGCAGATTACTATGGTGACGACAGCTTTACTTACACAGTTAAAGATAGCAATGGCGCGATATCTAACCTTGCTACTGTCACCATGACCGTGAACCCAGTCAATGATGCGCCGGTGGCACAAACGCAAACCCTTAGCCTTGATGAAGATGCAAGCTTATTGATCACATTGCTTGCGACAGACATCGAAAATGACAGCTTAACTTATCGCATTGATACTGATGTCGCACACGGAACGCTAGTTCAACAAAGCAGTGATAGTTGGTTGTATTCAGCTGCGGCAGATTATAACGGCAGTGATAGTTTCACGTTTGTAGCCAATGATGGTGCGTTAGATTCAGCTCCTGTTAGTGTTAACTTAACCGTTAATGCTGTAAATGATGCCCCTGTTGCCAGCGCTGCAGCGGTGTCAGTAAATGAAGATACGCCACTGACTATCAACCTTACCGCCAGCGATATCGAAGGCGATACCTTAACGTATCAAATAAGCAGTCAGCCACAAAATGGCCGTGTTACATTGACTGGCTCGCAAGCAATATACCAAGGTGAGAGTGACTTCTTTGGCACCGATAGCTTCAGCTTTGTTGCTAACGATGGTAGCGTGGATTCAGCACCAGCGGTGATCACAGTGACCGTGAGCAGTGTTAATGATGTGCCAGTGATCAGCGGTTCACCGACTGTGTCAGTGAGTGAGAAAATCGCTTATAGTTTTGCGCCAACGGCAACTGACACCGAGGGCGATAACTTAACCTTTAGCATCAGTAATAAACCAAGTTGGTTGAGTTTTGATAGCAGTACCGGGTTGCTCAGTGGTACCGCTGGTAACGGCGATGTGGGTGTGTACAGTAATATTGTGATCAGTGTCAGCGATGGCATGGGTACGGCGAGCTTACCGGCATTTAACTTAACGGTGATCAACGTCAATGACGCACCAACAATTGGTGGTGTTCCTGCATTAAATGTTGATCAAGATACGTCTTATAGCTTTACCCCAACAGCCAGCGATATTGATGGCGACAGCTTAACCTTTAGTATTAGCAACAAGCCGAGCTGGGCAAACTTTGATAGCAGCACTGGGCAGTTGTCAGGTACGCCAAGTAATGATGATGTCGGCGTAAATAACAACATTATTATTTCAGTATCAGACGGCGCGATTACTACAGCACTGAGTAGCTTTAATCTCACCGTTAAGAACGTTAACGATGCACCGACAATCAGTGGTACACCGAACACCACGGTAAGCGAAGACAGTCAGTATCAGTTTACGCCATCAGTGCGTGATATTGATGGTGATAGCCTCAGTTTCAGCATCATTAATAAGCCAAGTTGGGCAAGCTTTGACACCAGCACGGGCGAATTAGCGGGCACGCCACAGAACGAGGATGTGGGCAGCTACGCGGCTATTACTATCAGTGTTAACGATGGCACAGATAGCGCCAGTTTAACGCCATTTACATTAGAGGTAACCAACACCAATGATGCGCCGGTAGGGCAAAACTTCGCGTTTAACCT
>NZ_JACJDM010000125.1:0-1659 GCF_014163545.1 Pseudoalteromonas sp. SR45-6 | reverse complement strand
GTAAACGTAGGTACAATCGGCCACGTTGACCACGGTAAAACTACCCTAACTGCAGCAATCACTAACGTACTTGCAAAAGTATACGGCGGTGTTGCTAAAGATTTCGCATCAATCGATAACGCTCCAGAAGAGCGCGAGCGCGGTATCACAATCTCAACTTCACACGTTGAATACGATACGCCTACTCGTCACTACGCACACGTAGATTGTCCTGGACACGCCGATTATGTTAAAAACATGATCACTGGTGCTGCTCAAATGGACGGCGCTATCCTTGTTGTTGCTGCGACTGATGGCCCTATGCCACAAACGCGTGAGCACATCCTTCTTTCTCGTCAAGTTGGCGTTCCTTACATCATCGTATTCATGAACAAATGTGACATGGTTGATGACGAAGAGCTACTTGAACTAGTTGAAATGGAAGTTCGTGAACTTCTTTCTGAGTACGATTTCCCAGGTGATGACTTACCACTAATCGCTGGTTCTGCGCTTAAAGCGTTAGAAGGCGAGAAAGAGTGGGAAGACAAGATCATTGAGCTTGCAGACGCACTTGATTCTTACATCCCAGAGCCAGAGCGTGACATCGATAAGCCATTCATCATGCCTATCGAAGACGTTTTCTCAATCCAAGGTCGTGGTACTGTTGTAACTGGTCGTGTTGAAGCTGGTATCATCCGCATCAATGACGAAGTAGAAATTGTTGGTATCAACGATACAACTAAATCTACTTGTACTGGTGTTGAAATGTTCCGTAAACTACTTGACGAAGGTCGTGCTGGTGAGAACATTGGTGCACTTCTACGTGGTACTAAACGTGAAGACGTTGAACGTGGTCAAGTACTAGCTAAGCCTGGTTCAATCAACCCACATACAACATTCACTTCAGAAGTATACGTACTTTCTAAAGATGAAGGTGGTCGTCATACTCCATTCTTCAAAGGTTACCGTCCACAGTTCTACTTCCGTACAACTGACGTAACTGGTGACGTACAGTTACCAGATGGCGTAGAAATGGTAATGCCTGGCGATAACGTTAAGATGACTGTAAAGTTAATCTCTCCAATCGCAATGGATGAAGGTCTACGTTTCGCAATCCGCGAAGGTGGCCGTACTGTAGGTGCTGGTGTAGTAGCAACTATCGTAGAGTAATAATTAACTTTTAAGTTAATTATTAGAAAAAAGGTCACTTAGGTGGCCTTTTTTAATGCCTACGATTTACGTCATGTGAAGGTGGCGCTGTGACCCATAGGCGTAGGTGCTTTGTAGCAACGTTCAATGAGTAATAATTAACTTTTAAGTTAATTGTTAGGAAAAGGTCACTTAGGTGGCCTTTTTTAATGTCTGCGATTTACGTCATGTGAAGGTGGCGCTATTACCTTAGGCGTAGGTGCTTTGTAGCAACGTTCAATGAGTAATAATTAACTTTTAAGTTAATTATTAGAAAAAGGTCACTTTGGTGGCCTTTTTTAATGTCTGCGATTTGAGCTGTAAGCCTTAAGCGGTAAGTTTTAAGTTGCTCGGCGTTAATATGTACTTGTAGGCGAGTGGCTTGCCACCGCGTTTATAACAGAAAGTAAATATATTAAATTTTCTTGCTATTTAAGTTGAGGAGATCTAGATTTTTACCGCTTACCGCTTACCGCTTACCGCTTACCGCTT
>NZ_JACJDM010000124.1:0-1829 GCF_014163545.1 Pseudoalteromonas sp. SR45-6 | reverse complement strand
ATAACTGCGCCGCCATATTTAAAGCGCTCAACACAACCAGAATCACGTTTAGACTACGTGTTAAAACGTATCCGAAAGGTAAAGGTGCGTCAGTGAGCACAGCCTTTGAAGATAATAAGTTTATATTACCAGTATCAAAACGCGATGAGTACGGCGAGCTTGAAATACCAAATAAATGGCTCACAACCGAAGTGAATTTATCACTATGGAATTATGCGCTAAAAGAAGAATTAGGACTTGAGTAACAATATGATAAACACCGAGCAAGTATCTGAATTACGCCCCCCTAAAAAACCAACTGACATGGGAAAGCACTACCGAAAAGTGGAAGTCAATTATGACAACTTGTTAGGAGTAAACGATATATATTCAACTGATGGTCGTTATTACGGCGTATTATTAATATCAAGTATGAGGGATATCTTCCAAACTGCTACCGTTTTTACGGCATTAGTTTTTTTTGGTGTTTCAATTTTTATGCAAATTACGACTTTATTTAAAGCTGCCAGTATGGAGCAGTTTTTAGGTGCACATTTTTTACACCCTTTGTTTATCCTAGGGCAAGTCTTGTTATTAATTATTGCTTTTGTTTATCACCGTAAAGCGAGGATCCCTCGAGGTAAATTAGTCGTGTTTGATCGAAAAACCGGCAATGTAAATTTCCCTGCGTTTGGTGGCAACCCAGAACTAGTTATACCATTTGAAGAAGTTGAAATGTATCGAGGCTCGTTAGGCTTTAGTTTGGGAAGAGGCATGCCTGTTACAAGTTTAATCCCTAAAAAATACCCTAAGCATGGTAAAAGGGATTGCCAATACATAGTCGCGTTTGCTGATAGCTACGATGGGGCTTGTCAATCGTGGACATTATTAACGGAGTTTATGGATAAAAATAAACCAATCCCTTTTGGGTTGTTACAGTCTGTTCAACACCATTTAAATAAGGGAAATAGTGTTACATGGAGAGGTGATAAAATTGGTCCCTATATGGATAAGTATCCGCTCGATCCTGTCATAAAAAATAACTATAAGTATGTTTATCACGAAAATCGTGATGCAACAGAAGAGTACCCGAGGGATGAAGTTAATTATGTTATTGCGCCCTTTAGTGATGACCCCGTATTGCTAGAGAAAAATATAAAACGTGCGTACGAGCTCAATATTTTACTTTTGTGATTCAGGTTAAATAAAAACAGGTTTACAAGCCAACCGCTCTTTAACAATCAGAAAAGGAATTCAAACCTAGGCGGTGTATGCTGCCTAGGTTTATTAAAGCAAAGGAACCTGATGCAAAAAAATAATTACCTTGGTGTTGGAATAATGGCAAAGAAAACGAGGTTTAATCGTTTTTTTGAATATCGTAGTATAAAAAATATATATCACGAATTTAAAGGCCTGTGTTTTTTATATGATTGGCTTGATACGAACAAGTTATATGAAAATCAGCGCGAAAAATACAAGCTTGTCCCTTGTGGTAATAACCCTATAAAAGCCATATTATTCGGTCCAATGGCCATTGGAGCTGTATTAAGCTTAATTACATTAATTAGTATTTTATCACTTCCATTTTATGATGAAGGTGAAAATTTTCAGTGGTGGATACCACTTGTTACCTTTTGCTGGAACTTATTCTTCTTAAATTTACTACCAATAACGGCTAGGTATATACCTGATAAGATGATGTATCTTGACAGGCAAAACCAAACAGTCGGGTTTACTTTTGATATACCCGGTTGTGAACAACGAGATGACTTAGGTAACTGTTGCTTTAAATGGGAAGAGATTGTTTGCAGGCTAACCTCGAAAATGGGCGCGCCGGGTGTAATGAATTA
>NZ_JACJDM010000123.1:0-1971 GCF_014163545.1 Pseudoalteromonas sp. SR45-6 | reverse complement strand
GATACCCACATAGACCGCGTATCAAACCGCACTAAATTTGCTATGGGTAAGAACGTTGTTGAAGTAGAAAAAAAGCTATTAAAAGTTGTACCAGCAGAGTTTAAAGTAGATGTACATCACTGGCTCATTTTACATGGACGTTATACCTGTGTGGCGCGTAAGCCAAAGTGTGGCAGCTGTATAATTGAAGATTTATGTGAGTTTAAAGAAAAGACTGAGTAACTAATTTTTAATTGAAATATTAAGATAATCATACGATATGTGCCCTACGTATGATTATCTTAATTTGAAAACCTCAAATAAACGCTTAACCTTTAAACATTACCGGACATAAACTCTATACTCCCAAGGCGCCAACTTAAGGCTTGCGTCTTCAGTAAGCGTTGCCTTTTGTTTGCTAAATAGCTCTGTATATACTCCAGCTGTTTGTGGACCCATAAATTGAATATCTTGCTCTTTATCAGAAAAATTAATCACAACAAACACTTTATCTTTGGTATTTTCGCGGATAAAACTAAACACCTCTGTCGGATTAGTATTATAAATACGCTCCATTGTCGCGCCATATTCACCATGCCACAACGCACTATTTTGTTTCTGCAAAGCTAAGAGCTTCTGAATCAATGGCTTAAATTTATGTTCTTTCCATTCGATAGGATCTTTTTCAAAAAACTCAAGCCGCTTAATATTCCCAGCTTCAAGTCCATTATAAATTAATGGCATACCTTCACCGACAATAGACAATACGATTGCTGTCGCTACTTTTTCTTCGCTACCATAACGCTCAAACACGGTTCCTTCCCATGAATTAGCATCGTGATTTGAAACATACGTCATCCGATAGCTATTTTTCGGATACGCTCCCTCATTCCATGAATAGTATACAAACAATCTATTTAAATCAGCGTGACCACTTAAAATATCATGAATAGCTTCCTGCCAAGACCATGCATAAGTAGCATCAAAAGCTTTAGCATGTAAATCACGCATTTCCCACTCAGCTAACATAAAAACGGGCTTGATCGCGTCTAGCTCCGCCCTAACGTTTTCCCAAAAATCGAGAGGAACAAAACCAGCTACATCACATCGATAACCATCAATATTTACTTCTTTGACCCAATACTTCATTGCATCAGTCATGTATTCACGCATTTCTGGTACGTTATAATCAAAGTCGATTATGTCTGACCAATCCCACCACGGCGTAGGTTGAAAATTACCTTGCGAATTTTTTGTATACCAATTTGGATGCTTATGTCTTAATTCATTATCCCAAGCACTATGATTTGCTACCCAATCTAGAATAACGTACATACCTAATTCGTGAGCAGCGTTAACAAAGCTTTTTAAGTCATCTAAGGTACCAAACTCAGGATTAACACCGTAGTAATCTTTTACTGAATAAGGGCTACCCAGCGACCCTTTTCTGTTTTCTTCGCCAATCGGATGAATCGGCATTAACCAAAGAATATCGACGCCAAGTTCTTTTAATCGTGGTAGTTGATGCTCAGCGGCTGCAAATGTTCCTTCAGGTGTGAACTGTCGCGTATTAATTTGATAAAAACTTGCGTTCTTACTCCACTGAGGATGCGTTAACTTCACATATTCTTGTGGAACATAATTAGAGGAAATATTTGTTGTCTTAGTTTTTTTACTTATATTAGTGCAGGCACACAGCCCTAAAAATAGTAATATTATTGAAAGGTTTTTCATTTATAAAGCCCCTTAAACGATTAAGTTTTAACAATATGCGATGTAGTGAAATTATTTTCAACAAACTATTAACATGAATACGTATGTAAGTCTTAATGCCTATCTACGATAATTATCATTCGGTTGGCCTACCATCGCGGTAGATACCCACATAGACCGCGTATCAAACCGCACTAAATTTGCTATGGGTAAGAACGTTGTTGAAGTAGAAAAAAAGCTATTAAAAGTTGTACCAGCAGAGTTTAAAGTAGATGTACA
>NZ_JACJDM010000122.1:0-2098 GCF_014163545.1 Pseudoalteromonas sp. SR45-6 | reverse complement strand
AAGACTATAAAGTATAGCGCTGGCATGAGCACCATTGCAGGTATTTGAGAACAACCAGTTTTTTCGCCCTATTACGAACGGTTTTATAGCTCGCTCTGCACGGTTATTATCAATACTGAGCCTGCCATCATCAAGGTAACGCCTGAATTTCTCAAACTGATTTATCGCATAGGTAATTGCTTCACCTAACGCCATTTTTGGTGGGATTTTATCTTTATGCTTGAGTAACCATTGATACAATTCATCAACGATTGGTTTGGCTTTTCTCTGCCTAATCTTGAATTTTTCATCGTGCGATTTATCTTTGATGGCTTGCTCAATACCGTAGAGCTTGCGAATAAGGTTTAGTGCTACATCTGCTTTGACGGTTTTTTTATTATTGCCTTTAGCCTCGATGAATTTACGGCGCATATGGGCTAAGCACGCAACCAGTGTTGCATTCGTTTGCTCGTAAGCCTTGTAGCCGTCAACGTGCATGTAGCCTTCGTAACCATCAAGGAAATTAACCGCACATTGGCCTGCGCGACTGTTATGGTAATCAAACAAGACAATATTGGTGCCTTTACTCGGTTTATCATCGCCGCAACAATACAGCCACATATAGCTGGTTGCTTTATCTGCATTAATGACGTTTAACGGGGTTTCATCGCCGTGAATAACCGGTTGAGATAGCAACACGTCTTTTAAGCGTTGATACAGAGGGGACAACAGGTCTGCGCAGCGCAACATCCAGCTCGACATGGTTTGTCTGCTCAACTCAATACCAATATCGCCTAACATGGTTTCTTGGCGATAAAGTGGTAAGCCAAACTGGTATTTACACATGATTATTTGGCTCAGCAAGCTGGGCGTTGCGATGCTTTTTGGAATGGCTGTTGCGGGCATAAGGGCGGTTTTTACCACACTTTCAATGCCTTCACGCTCACAGTGACGGCACGTATATTTAGGGCGAATGGTTTTGATTACTTTGATATGCGCTGGCACAAACTCGAGTGCTTCACTGCTGCTTTCACCCATTTTGTGAAGGGGGCTTTGACAGCAATCACACATTTTGTCATCCTCTTCGAGGTCAACAACCACCTCAATTCGCGGCAACTGCGCTGGCAGTGGCCGGCGTTTCGGTTTGGCTTTTTCTTTCTTTACTGAGGCCGATGTGGCCAATAGCGCTTTATCATGTTCATCGAGAATATCTTCTGCTTCATTGAATACTTCGCCTGCACCCGGCATCTTTTCAGATTTTTTGGCGTACTCTTTGGCTAGTTTCGCGTTATAAGCTTGTAGCAATTCGTGAATTTGCGCGTCTTTTTCAGCTAACTTTTCATCCATATGCTGTTGCAACTCAAGCAACATGCGCTTGAGTTGTTCTGGGTCGTCAGGAAGTGAGTGTGCATCAATTTTCATGTTCGCAATTTAACAGAATTTGACGGTGTTTTCTTGCTTGACGCAAAGATAAAACAGACGGTGTGGCAACGATCATTTACTGCCAATATGATCGATTAGATCATCGATTTATACCGCAACTCTTCATGACCAAGCACATCATATCCCGACAACAACCAATTCAGTTGCTCTGGACTGAGCTCAAATTCTTGCAGACTGGCTTTGTTTGGCCATTTGAACTTTTGCTTTTCTAATCGCTTGTACCACAAAGCAAACCCCGTTTTATCCCAGTAAACCAGCTTGAGTTTATCCTTCGCTTTGTTGCAAAATAAAAATAAAGCGCCAGTATAGGCATCACGTTCAAGCTCACCCTCAACGATTGCGACCAGACCATCAATGGATTTTCGAAAATCCACGGCATCGCGATAGAGGTAAATATGTGCAGGTTCAACGAACATTTTCATTAGGCAAGCTCGCGTAACAGTTGACTCAGATAAGTGGCAGGCATTGTGGATGGCAAGCTGACTTTCACGTTACCGATAGCAAGAATGATCGGCTGTTGCTGTTCAGTGGGATCAACGTGTTTAGTGACTTTTGCGCGAACAAAACTACCAGATGCAGCAGTAAGCTTACTTCGTGCCGCATAAAAGCTTGTTTTTGATAAGGCATGTTGCTGGCAAAACTCAGTAATAGTTAAATCGCTGGCTTGTTGTTCTTC
>NZ_JACJDM010000121.1:0-2128 GCF_014163545.1 Pseudoalteromonas sp. SR45-6 | reverse complement strand
AAAAATTCAATAAAACCCTCATTTGGATCTTAATTTTATACTTTTAAACTCCTTTTATTAAATAAAGACGCAAAAAATCCTCTCTACTTGCATTAAAATCCCCTTCAATATTTATGAGTTAGTCTCTTATTTTTTAGGTGATATTTTATGACAGCATTAAACAACCAGAACCTATTACAACTTCGTTTTGTAAACCAAGCTCATATCGAGGCAGTCAAGCCATCATTTGCTAATCTACCTGCTAATCCGTACGCCGATGGTGCGTTTCGTAAACGCCGCTATTCAGTAATTAAAGTGCAAAATGATGAACTTGTTTTACAAGCCACAAAAGCATTTGTGCAAGATGATTCAATCAATACTTTCCAAGGTAATGTTGAGCGCACTTACGAAAATTTAGAGCCGAGTTTATTGGCAAGCGAAGGGATGAAAAGTATCGTCAATGAGTTTCGTGCCATTACCGGTATTAGCGAAGAGCGTGATATTGAAATTCATCAATTTCGTATGCTTGCTATTGAAAGTGATACGCCGCCTGCGCCAGAAGGTATTCACCAAGACGGCTTTGATCATGTATGTATTTGTGGTGTATCACATGAAAATCTAGAAGGTGGTGAATTACTTGTTTATGAAAACAAACAAGCTGAGCCGTGTTTTAAAATGGAAATTAAAGACGGTATGTTTGCATTAATCAACGACCGTGAAGTATGGCACAACGCCACGCCGATGAATAAGATTGATGCAAGTAAAGACGGTTACCTAGATTGTTTCGTACTAACGGCTTAAGGAATGATAATGAATTTAACTAAACTTCGTCGTCAGTTTCCGGCACTTATGCAACAAGTTGCGGGTAAATCGCCAATATTTTTAGATGGCCCGGGTGGTTCGCAAGTACCACAATCAGTGCTTAGTGCAATGTCAGCTTACTTAGGTTATTACAACTCTAACTTAGGCGGCGCGTTTTTTTCAAGCGATAAAACCGTTGAGTTAATGGCCAATGCGCGTCAAGCAGCGGCTGATTTACTTAATTCACCATCGCGCGAGCAAATTGTATTTGGCGCGAATATGACCAGCCTTACGTTTAGCTTTAGCCGTGCGATTTCTCGCGACTGGCAGGCGGGCGACGAAATCATCGTGACTAATGCTGATCACTTCTCAAATGTATCCTCTTGGCAGCAGGCTGCAGAAGATAAAGGCGCAAAGGTTAATACTGTATTGATTAACGAAGCTGATTGCAGCTTAGATTTAGCACATTTTGCCAGCTTACTTAATAGCAATACTAAGCTTGTTGCAGTGACGTATGCATCAAACACTACTGGGTCTATTAACGATATTCAGCGTATTGTTGCGATGGCTCATGAAGTGGGTGCATTGGTTTATGTTGACGCAGTCCATTACGCACCTCATGAGCTGGTTGATGTACAAGCCCTTGATTGTGATTTTTTAGCCTGCTCTGCGTATAAGTTTTTTGGCCCGCACTTAGGTATGGTCTACGGCAAGCGTGAACACCTTGAAGGATTTACGCCTTATAAAGTTGAGCCTGCCAAGGACGTTATTCCTGGGCGCTGGGAAACCGGTACGCAAAGCTTTGAAGCACTCGCAGGTTTAATTGCTGCTGTTGACTACATTGCAGATATTAGTGAGCTTGATGGTAGCTATTCACGCCGCGATAAATTAGCTGCGGCTCTTGCTAAAACTAAACAGCATGAAATGGCGTTAAGTGAGTACTTCCTTACTCGACTAGTTAACTATCCTAAGATCAAACTATTTGGTATTGATGATTTAGATCGTTTAGCTGAACGTACCCCAACTTTTGCTTTAACCTTTGCAGGGCTTGAGCCACGTCAGGTGTCTGAGTTTTTAGGTAAGCAACATATATGTGTGTGGGATGGTAACTTCTACGCTCAGGGCTTATGCAAGCAATTGGGTGTATTGGATACTGGCGGCGTTGTACGCATTGGTTGCATGCACTACAACACCATCGAAGAGCTAGATAAGTTATTTGATTTGTTTGATGAACTGATTTAAAGCTATAAGTTATAATTAGAGCTATAAGTCATAAGCTGTAAGTTTTAAGCGACCAGAGCGCTTGGTAAGCCTTGACATAAAATCTGAATTGAGTAGATTTTTGGCT
>NZ_JACJDM010000120.1:0-2149 GCF_014163545.1 Pseudoalteromonas sp. SR45-6 | reverse complement strand
GACGGCGAGATTATTTGGAAGGACTAGCCTATTTCGTACAGGTAGTAGTGCAAATCGATTGGAAAAATATGGATGTGAGTGATGTAATTGAAACTTAATAATTATTTTTGGGGATCCCTTAGCCTTCTACCGATAAAGAAAGCAGAGTTATTTTCATCAATATTAAACAACATAAATAATACTTCCGGAATAAGTATAAGAACCAAACACAAAGTGAATGCAATAGCTGCTGTAATTATGCTAACTACTTTAAATTTAATCATACTCCCCCTTGAATGCCAAACAAGGCTGTAGAGTAACTCCTACAGCCAAATTCAATTAAAAAATCGAGCTTCTGAATTAACTCTAAGCGTTTTTAAAGCATTAGGTAATGCATTTTGGAACCCATAAAACAAGCTGTTATTCTTAGAAAATAGTAATTCTACAGCCTCAACACCTTGTTAAGGTGTGAGGCATGCAATACCAAAGCGTCTGCATACCACCTTAACCACTAAACCGAACGCATAGTAAAAATGCCACGCGTGCAGAATAGCTCTTGAACAATTTGTTATGTTGAAATACTAAGTAACACGCTCACAACTATCTAGCATCTTAACTGGTAATTGATTTTCAACTAGAAAATTGTAAAAGCGTAGATCTTCAATTAAATCAGGAGAAGCTAATTCAAAATCTTGATAAGTCTGATTTTTAAAACGAAACCTTACTATATGTTCAAACCTTTTCTCTTGTACATATAAAATTTCACTGATCTCGGTAATACTTATACGTGCACCCAATACAATCAAAACATCGCCATCAATCGCAACGGCCACTGACTTTTTTGGCTTTGACATAAAGTATTCACTTATCAAGGATAATGCACAAAACAAGGCGATATATCCAAGTTGCGTTAAAAATGCGGCTTTTGAGATTTCAACAAGATAGTAAGCAAACATGCCACAAAATAACGTTCTAGTGACAAAACTATTAAACAGCTTAACACTAGCTAACTTGTTTTGTTTTAATAAAATTTTCATAACTCCCTTCCCCAAAATAGTATTTCAAACATATAAATATTAGAATATTTATTGACACCAATCATGATTACTTAACGCAATGGTATCTGCACGTTTTATGAATTGGTGTTACGTTTAGAGTTTATTGTGCTTGTACTAAAACATACATACCAGAAAAAATTATGCTGATTTTTTCAACCATAAAAGGTGAAGGAGGATATGGATAACACTAAAAAATAGCGGACCTCCAATTATAAATAATTTATACCAGCTTAAACTTAAGCTAACAATTCCTCCTTGATAATTGCAGCTCAACCAATACACATAGAGCAAAGAAACGACGCCTAGAATTAGAAATATTAATCTTTTTTTTAGCGCTATATTCAACCCCCAACTTAAAGAAGTTAGAGCTAAATACCCCAAAAGCCCCCCAACCAATGGTAACAACCATTGCAAAGTAAAACTAAGTGGTACAAAGAAAATAGTTACAATACTTGTTAGGAAATAAAGTCCACCAATAATCATTAGAAAGGTAGTTGGCAACCAAGCGAACACTATTGTTAATCCAATGAGTAGATTTCTTAGGAACATATTTTAACAGCCCAGTATGTTTATAATTTTGCATTGCGAGAGTAATCTTGACAAAATAAAAAGGACAGACATATATTTTGGTCAGAAGATTTAGCACCTCTCCCGTCGTGGGTAACCGTATCATTATTTTTTTGCACACTGTTAGTGTTAGTTACAGAACTTAGAGGTGAGTTGCTTGGAAAGCAATTTTAGGCAAAGCTAGGCCGTCACTTTGTCTAACAAAATAAAAAGGACAGACATATTTTTGGTCAGAAGATTTAGCACCTCTCCCGTCGTGGGTAACCGTATCATTATTTTTTTGCACACTGTTAGTGTTAGTTACAGAACTTAGAGTTGAGTTGCTTGGAAAGCAATTTTAGGAAAAAAAGGCAAAGCTAGGTCATCACTTTATTTAATATCGTGTTTTTTAAACAAACCAATCAAGATGCAACTGTTCATCCTGCGCCTTTGTACCATTTTACATCGTTGCTGGCGGCTTGCTGCTTTAACCGTTGTTTGCTGCCTGCAAAATTTGAGTACTGCTGCCTGAAACGTTGAATTGATTCAAGCCATTGCGCTTCTTC
>NZ_JACJDM010000011.1:0-91527 GCF_014163545.1 Pseudoalteromonas sp. SR45-6 | reverse complement strand
TCTTCTGCTTTACGTTTTTCAGCAGCAGCTTTAGCAGCAAGTTCAGCTTGTTCTTTTTGCTTTTCAGCCTGCTGCGCTTTTTCACGTTCTTTTTGCTCTATTTCACGCGCTTTTTTAGCTTGAGCTTGGGCTTGTGCGGTCTCTTTCTCTTTCGCGCGACGCTCTTGCTCTAACTTTTTGATCCGGCGGTCTTCAGATTCACGCTGTTTACGTGCATCAGATGCTCGACGCTCTAAATCACGAATGCGCTTATCTTCAGCACGTTTTTTATCATCTTCTTTGCGTTTCAACTCAGCAATTTTTTGTTCAACCATTTTCTGGTCAACAGTCACCGCTGAAACAGCATTTTCAGCATCAGGCATAGCCTTGTTCAAGGTAACTTCCATTACTGTAGGCGGTGAAGTATGAAAACTCGCGGTTCCAATCAAAACGCCAACTATAGCGAGGTGCAATAGCACTGATTTTAATACTGAAGGACCCATATTAGCTTTTATTCCCTTCAAACGATTCAGTCATTAATCCAACTGAAGGTACACCGGCATTTTTTAAGAAATCCATCAATAATAGTACTTCTTGATACGATACTTTACCTGAGCCTTTGATCATCACTGGGGTTTCTGGGTTTTTCATCAGTTGCAACTTGATAACAGCGGCAACATCTAATGCTTCCATCGGTTCTTCTGGATCAGTACCGATACTGACATAGTACTTACCTTGTGCATCAATTGAAGCAATGATCGGTGGCGTATCTTTAGTATCAACTAAATCTGATTCTTCCATTTTTGGCAAATCAACTTTAACGCCATGAGTGATCAAAGGCGCAGTGGCCATAAAAATAATCAGTAGCACCAGCATTACATCAATGTAAGGAACTACGTTTATCTCTGCAACAGGACGACGCTTCTTACGCTGATACATTCGCTTTTGCCTCTATTTGGGTAGCTGCTTGACGGTGTAAAATATTTGCAAACTCTTCCATAAAGTTAATGTAGTTAGATTCTAGCTTTTCAACTCTATTAGCAAAACGGTTGTATGCAATAACCGCTGGAATAGCAGCGAATAAACCCATAGCTGTTGCAATAAGCGCTTCAGCTATACCTGGGGCAACCATTTGTAAGGTTGCTTGCTTAACTTCGCCTAACGCGATAAAAGCATTCATAATGCCCCATACAGTACCAAACAAACCAATGTAAGGGCTGATAGACCCCACTGTTGCTAAAAACGATAAACTTGATTCTAATTTTTCGATTTCGCGAGATAACGCAACTCGCATTGAACGATGCGTCCCTTCCATTACAATGCTAGCACTTTGAAAAGAGTTTTTCTTATGGCGAGCAAACTCTTTAAAGCCTGCTATAAATAATGCTTCAACACCAGTTGAGCTACCGCTACGCGATGAGATCTCATTGTAGAGTTTACTTAAATCAATGCCTGACCAAAATTTTTGCTCAAATCGCTTAGTATTGGATAATGCATCCGAAATTGCTTTTTTACGCTGAAAAATAATTGCCCATGACATCACTGACATAGCTAATAATGCCAGCATAACTAATTGCACAAGAAAACTTGCTTCTAGAATTAAATCTAAAAAATTAAGCCCTGAACCCACATTAAACTCCTAATAAGATTTCTTGTATAAATAACATTTCATTATACGCTAGGTATATGACCGAAAAAATGGCCAAAAGTTGCAACTAGTGTATCTATTCAGCTCAGTACTGACAACGCTATTGCTGTGAATTAGCAACAAAAAACGTTGAAGAGCAGGCTGACTCCAGTTTTATAGCCTTGTTCGGCAATCTTGACGCAACAATTTAAGATTGTACTGCCGAGGTAAATACATGCTGGGGTGCTTATTTATAAACAAAAACTGTGTAAAACACCCTCTTTATTCACTCTTAATGAATAAACAAGCATAATTGACTATAAGCATAGTCATTGCAACAGTTTAACTAATCTATAAAAAAATCATTCAAACAAATAAAACATTACAAATTCAATAGATTAATATACGACCGTGAATTTTATGAACAAAAATAAAGCGCTCATAAAAATCTTGCTATTAGTTTTTTTTATCTGAAAATTAAATTTTTCTAGTTTGAACAAAAACCAACTATTGCGTATTATTCTCCCATACCGAGCTAGCGCAGCAATGAATACTTCATTCAGCCCAGTTCTTTGCAATATGATTCTGATTTTTCGTATTGCTATGCTTAAAGTCTTCTTGATAAAACTTGATGAATTTAAGCAGTGTTACTTAGATTACTTCCTTCAACTTGTTGTTTGCCCGCATTTTATGCGGGCTTTTTTTTGCCTGCAAATCACGCACAGCACTACCTCGCTATGGCGCATACAATATCGTTTACAAACTTAACAGTATGTGAATTGCATTAGCCCAAATAACTAAATAATCTAAACTTTAAGTAATATGCTAATCACGCGATTAACTTAAACACAGCAAAATAGACATTTGAATAGTGGCTAAAAGAACAGTATAGAAGATGTATGAGGTGGGTTTGCAGCCATACGCACGCATACAGCTACAATAAATGTACTTTATTCTTGTTTGGGTAATAAGCCAAAGTGATGATAGGCGTTATCAGACACAATACGCCCTCTTGGCGTACGTTGGATAAATCCTTGCTGGATGAGGTAAGGCTCGATCACATCTTCAATGGTTTCTTTTTCTTCACCGATGGCGGCGGCTAAGTTGTCTAACCCTACCGGCCCCCCCATAAACTTTTCAATGATCGCGAGTAAATATTTACGGTCCATATAATCAAAGCCGCTTTTATCGACATCAATCATATTAAGTGCCAGCTCTGCCACTTCGGCATTTACAGTACCGTCTGATTTAACTTGCGTGTAATCTCGTACCCGGCGCAATAATCGATTGGCGATACGTGGCGTACCACGAGAGCGTTTAGCAATTTCAATGGCACCTTCATCACACATGGCTAAATTTAAATAATGAGCAGAGCGCCCCACTATAGTCGATAAATCTGCCACCGAATAAAACTCTAAACGTTGCACAATACCAAAACGGTCTCTAAGTGGTGAGGTTAACGAGCCTGCGCGAGTGGTTGCGCCAATTAAGGTAAAAGCGGGTAAATCGAGCTTAATGGAACGAGCTGCAGGCCCTTCACCAATCATTAAATCGAGTTGATAATCTTCCATTGCAGGATAGAGTATTTCTTCAACTTGCGGGCTTAGCCTATGTATTTCATCAATAAAAAGTACATCGCCTTCTTCTAAATTGGTCAGTAGTGCGGCTAAATCACCGGCTTTTTCAAGCACTGGGCCCGAGGTTGTTTTAATACTGACATTCAGCTCATTCGCAACAATGTTTGCTAGTGTGGTTTTACCCAAACCCGGCGGACCAAATATTAATAAATGATCAAGCGCTTCACCCCGACTCCGTGCAGCTTCTATAAATATTTCCATTTGCTGTTTAACATGGGGCTGACCAGTATAATCGGCTAATAGTTTTGGTCTAATCGCGCGATCGACTACATCTTCATTACTTTGTTCAGTCGCATCTATTAAACGATCCGCTTCAATCATGGTTTACTCACAACATTGATTTTAGAGATTCTTTGATCAGAACCTCTGTAGACATACCAGGCTTGGCCACTGATTTTACTGTTTTTTGTGCTTGCGCCAATTTATAACCTAATGACACTAACGCAGAGATTGCATCATCTGCCGCATTATTAGCAATAAGTGCGTCAGAGGCGGGCTCTATAACTGCATTATCACTAAATGGCGTGAATAAGTCATTACCCCAATCTTTTAATCGGTCTTTCATTTCAAGTACCAGGCGCTCTGCGGTTTTTTTACCTACACCTGGCAGTTTCACTAAACTGGTGGCATCTTCGTTATTCACACAGCTAACAAATTGCTTAGCCGACATCCCTGAAAGTATTGCTAATCCGAGCTTTGGCCCAACGCCATTGGCTTTTAATAGCTCTCTAAATAATGCTCGCTCTATTTTATTATTAAAGCCAAATAATAACTGGGCGTCTTCTCTTACTACAAAATGAGTATACACAATGGCATTTTCGCCAATGTTTGGTAAATCATAAAAACACGTCATCGGCATGTTAACTTCGTAACCAACACCGCTTACTTCAAGCAAAATTTCTGGCGGTTGTTTTTCTACTAAGATGCCATTTAAGCGACCTATCATGTTATTTCCTTAATCGTCCTCTAACGGTTTTACTGGCACTGCCCGCTAGTTTTATTAAATTTTGATCGGAATGAGCATGGCATATCGCAATGGCTAATGCATCAGCTGCATCCGCTTGCGGTGTGCCTGGCAATTTTAAAATATTTTTAACCATATGCTGCACTTGCGATTTATCGGCACCACCGTGCCCTACCACCGCTTGTTTAATTTGCCGCGCCGAGTATTCAAACACCGGTAACTCAGCCATTGCCGCACCAACAATTGCAGCCCCTCTGGCTTGGCCTAATTTAAGAGCTGAATCAGGATTATGCGCCATAAATACTTTTTCAATGGCAAAATGATCGGGAGAGAATTGTTCGATTAGTTGACTGATCCCCTGATAAATCATTTTTAATCGAATAGGAAACTCGTGGTCGGCCAGTTTTATACAACCGCTGCCTAAATAAGTAAATTTAGCACCTTGATGGGCAATCACCCCATAACCGGTTAATCGTGAGCCAGGATCAATCCCTAAAATAATAGCCAATACTTGCCCAATCAGTGTAAATAGTTAAGTACGCTAATAATGCCAGAGCACTGTATAAATTACCAGTGCATTATTGGCATAAAAAAGCCCGTAAAAACGGGCTTGTTTAATTGCTAACCTTTTAGGCTAAAGAGCGTAGTAACCCTTGGGTATTTTTACGCATGGTTCTAGCTATCATAAAGTAGCCTAGTGATGCCACAAACACACCCCCCACTAATGGCCCTATTAACCAAATGTGCGGGTGTAACTTACCTGCTAAATCAAACATCTCACGTTGCACTATAAATAAAGCCACATCACTAACCAGTGCAGCGACAAAACCAGCAGCGCTGCCCAGCAATAAAAACTCATATAAAGTGGCATTTTTTATTAGCCGCCCTTTGGCGCCTAAGGTACGCAATATGACAATTTCCTGCATCCGTTCACCAAGGCTTGCTTGCACTTGCGAAATTAAAACCAAGCCACCACACATCACCACTATCGCCAGTACAAATCCAATTGCTAATGACACTTGCGAAATAGTAGAGCGTATTTGTTTGACAAAGCTGTCAACGTCGATGGCGTTGATTGTCGGGTAGGCACGTAGTAGCTCACTAAAATCGCGTTTTTGATCGGCTTCGATACGCACCGATGAAATATACGTCGCAGGAAAATCAGCCAATACATCAGGGCTTAATATAATAAAGAAATTAGGCTTCAAAGTAGCCCAATTAACTTTACGAACACTGGTGATTTTGGCATCAAATGACTGGGCGCCAATCAAAAATGTTAGCGTATCACCCAGTTTCACATCTAAGCGTTCTAGCATAGATTCTTCGATCGATGCTTCAGCGGTGGCATTGTCGCCAAACCACTGCCCGTCTATGATCTCATTTTGCACAGGGACTTGCTCTAACCATGTAAGGTTTAGCTCTCGGCCAATACCTGCGCGTGCTTCTTCGTCTTTCTTCTCGTTATCTTGTAATGAGACTTCGCGAGCAACTAATTCACCATTAACAGCGTTTACGCGACCACGAATAGTCGGATAGAACTCAGATACTTGAATATTTTTTTGCTCTAAAAAGCTTGTTACGTCTGGCAATTCAGTTTCGGTTATATTTACTAAAAAAGCATTCGGCGCGTCGCTTGGAAGTTGCGATTGCCAATCTGCGATCATATCGTTTTTCAGCACCACTAAAAATAACAATAGCTTTATTGCCAACGAAAAACTGATCAACTGTACCGCATTAGCATTGGCACGTTTTTGCAACGAAGCAATCGCTAATGACCAACTATTCCCCGGGCGCAATCCTAGTTTACGTCCGCTGCCAAAAATTAACCGAGATAATACAAACAGTATTGCAATCAAAATTAAAGTAGAGACAAACAAAATAGCGGTAATTTTAAGGTTATTACTAAACAACCACATTAATAAAAAGACTGTTAAGCCCGACATCGCTAAATGCACTTTACTTACTAGTAGCTTATCGCCTAAGTTACGGCGTAATACCCTAAGCGGTGGAATATCAAATAAATCTAATAATGGCTTGATTGAAAACATCACGGCACAGATAACGCCAGTACTAATCGCCACAAACCACGGTTTTATACCCGCTGCAGGAAGAGTATTGTTCATTGATTTAGCTAAATAACTAGTGGCTATCTCTTGTAAACCATAGCCAATGGCTAAGCCAAGTATGACCGACAAAGCACACACCAGTGATAAATGCAGTAAGTAAATTTTGCGAATTGTCGATCGGCTACCACCTAAGGTTTTCATCATCGCAACTGGGTCATATTGGCGTTCGCAATAACGCTTTGCAGACACGGCAATCGCCACCGCCGCTAAAATAATGCCCAATAATCCCGCTAATAATAAAAAGCTTTCAGCGCGGTTTAAGCTATTTGCAATCGGCGATTGTCTGTCTTTAACACCATACCATTGCTGATTTTCTTTCATTTGTGGTTTTAACCAGCTATAAAAGTCAGTAAGGCTACTCTCATCCCCTGCATACAACTGGCGGTAAAAAACACGGCTGCCCGGCTGGATCACTTCAGTTTTGTCTACATCTTGGTTATTTAACAACACACGACGACTACTTGAAAAAATATTAAATGGCGCATCTGGCTCTTCCACCAATACTTTTTCAATATTAAATTGCGCAGCGCCTAGCTCAACCGTATCACCTACTTTTACATTTAGTGCATAAAATACCGATTCACTAAACCACACATTACCAACAGTTGGCCCTTGCGTGGCCACTTCAACATCACCGGTTAAACTGCTTTTAACTTTTAGTTCGCCCTTAAGTGGATAATGCTCCGACACCGCCTTTACTGAGCTTAATTGCATTTCGTCATTAGCAAACAACATAGTATCAAAGTAAGTGAGCTGTGCGGTTTGTAAGTTGTATTCGCTTGCTGTTGTTAAATATTCACCCGGTAATTCATGGTTGCTTGCCAGTACGCGATCAGCGGCAATAAAGGCACTGCTTTTTTGTGCGATGCTTTGCCCTATGCGATCAGTCACCATAGAAAGCGTTAAAACCGTCAATACCGCCAACGCTATGGCCGCACAAATCACCGTGAGTTCACCACGGCGAAATTCACGGCTAAATAATTTTAATGCTAATTTAACCCACATTCGCCACAGCCTCATTGGTATTTTTAACTAATTGACCCGCTTCAATTTGTAACACATGCTGACACTTTGCTGCTAACGCCTCATCATGTGTGACTAAAATCAACGTCGTACCATGAAGCTGATTAAGCTCGAATAACAGTGACTCAATTAACTTACCATTTTTGCTATCAAGATTTGCTGATGGCTCATCGGCGAATAAAATCTTTGGTGTGCCAATAAATGCGCGAGCAATCGCTACACGCTGCTGCTCACCACCAGACAATTGCGACGGATAATGCTCAATTCGATGACTTAAACCTACTTTTTCCAGTAGATCGAGTGCTTGTTGCTTGGCATTTTTTTCACCAGCGAGCTCTGCCGGTAACATCACATTCTCTAGTGCTGTTAAACTCTGTACCAACATAAATGATTGAAATACAAAACCGACTTTTGCAGCTCTTAATGCCGCACGCGCTTCTTCATCAAGTTCATGCAGTGGCTCACCATCTAAATAGATTGATCCCTGAGTCGATTGGTCAAGTCCTGCGAGCAAACTTAATAAAGTTGATTTACCTGAACCTGAGGTACCAACTACAGCAACTGAGTCTCCAGACTTGACATTAAAGGTGATGTCACTGAGGATGGGCAAATCCCCTTCAAGGGTATTAACCGTTTTAGAAAGACCTTTAACCTGAATGATATTTAATTGAGATAGCGCTGACATATGATGTATTCAATCCTACGTTTTATTTTCGTTTTACTATTAGTAATCAAACCACTTAGTGCGGCAGCTGACAACACAATTTTAATTTTAGGTGATAGTTTAAGCGCCGCCTACGGCTTAAAACAAGAGCAAGGCTGGGTTAAACTGTTACAAGATAAGTACGACAACGAGCAAGCGCCGATCCAACTTATCAATGCCAGTATCAGTGGCGAAACCACCGGTGGCGCACTGCGTCGTTTAGACGCCCTACTTAATGAGTTTCAACCGAGCCATGTACTTATAGAGCTTGGTGGTAACGACGGCCTGCGTGGCTTTCCAATTAAACGCCTAAAAGAAAACCTAGCTAGTTTAGTGAGCAAGAGCAAACAAGCTGATGCCAAAGTAGCGATTATGGAAGTACACATCCCGCCTAACTATGGGCCACGTTATACCGGATTATTTACCGCTAGTTTTGCTGAGGTTGCTGGTGCCACAAACAGCCATTTAATGCCATTTTTTATCTTGAATGTCGCTGCTGATAATAGCCTGATGCAAAACGACAACATACACCCTAACAAAACTGCTCAACCTATACTACGAGATGTGATGTATAAATCGATCAATGAGTGGATAAATAACTAAACATCCTCATAAAATGATTTATTTCACTCAGTACGTGCAATAAATGTTCAAACAAACAAAAGCTTATTGATTTTTGAAAAAATATACGTACTATTGCTTGCAACGTCGGTATGTAGCGCAGCTTGGTAGCGCACTGTCATGGGGTGGCAGGGGTCGAGAGTTCGAATCTCTCCATACCGACCATTTAATTCAACAACTTAACCTCATTTATATATAAGTTGTTTTCTTTAAAAACCTTTCGTGTAGCCAATCTGTAGCCACTCTACTCATTTTATAGCTGGGAAATAAAGCTTACTTCATTTAGCTGTTCGTGCGTACTGGTTGCGAAACTCCCGTTTTACGATGTCTGAAAATACCCTAAATAAACTTGGCTAGTTTCGTATATTGATCTAAGCTATTGCGTAAGCCCCACACACCAGAAAGCCGTTTCTTTGTAGATACCTAAATAAGCTTTTCCGAGTCCAATTGTTCCCCCAGCTTGTCTTAATACCTTTATTATTAAGGTGATTTACTAAAGCATAATAACTAGGATTTTTGTATCGGCTAGATTGATTGAGCAATTCCACCAGCGCTTTAAAAATTAGTTTATCGTTTTCTATTCGATGTGAATTTTGCATAACTCCCCTTTATTAAGTCATATTATACCCTTTTATATGCTAATGTTTGCTTGGCAGAGTTAAAGCATGTTTGTATAGCTATCAGCATATGCTTGAAGTTCAATTCTACAATCAAGCTACTTTTTACAATTAAAGTTTCTAAGGAGAGATATGTTTTTTTCTAAAAGTGATAAATCAACACCATCAAATACTAAGCCTGACTGGAGCTTAAAAGATAAAGAGCTAATAAATAATATAACTGGTAACACATATAATACATCAGACTTAGCATACGCATTAAAGAAAGACGGGCATAATGCTATTGCAGCCATTTGGTATAAAGGCCGATTTTTATGCAACTTAACAACGCTCTACAGTCAATCTGGTATTTATAAAAATCATGGTGTGAAAGAATGCGATGCTTTCATAGAAGGCTTCGACGATACAAACCTAGCTGACCTAAACAGCAATGAAATAGAAATATCTTTGCCTTACCTTAAATTCATGAACAAAGAATTTGGATTAGCGGGAATCAGAACCCAGCAAAACCAAAACCATTACGATGTGCTCTATTATGGTAAATACTTAACACAAATTTCTGAGTCTGTAGCTAACACAATAGAGAAAGCTAAAGATATCCACCTAACCAGAAAATATGGTGTTAATGGCAGTAAAGCCAAACAAGACTATGATAAACAGAAAATAGAACACGCTATTGCAAGTAAACTAAACAAAGTTGAAGCAAAAGACGTACTACTGACAACCGAAACAGCTCTAAACTTAAATATTACAAAACGTATTGATGTTATTACTGCCGAATGCGCTTATGGCATGAACATTTTTAAAGATATTTTTGCAAGTTTTAGTGATACTTTTGGAGGTCGCAGTAACAGCATACAAAACACGCTTAGAGATGCCCGTCAAACAGCACTAACTGAACTCAGGAAAGAGGCTATCTCTGTTGGTGCTAATGCCGTAATAGGTATTGATCTAGACTACAGTGAGATATCAGGCGGTGGTAAATCAGGTATGTTATTTATCGTTGCTTCGGGCACAGCTGTAATTATCGAGAATTAAATATATTATATGTGCTCTATACTGCCCGAAAAGCCATATCAAAATTCTATTCAAAGAAGTTAAAATACCTCTTTAATATATTGTTATTAAAACACTTTTATTTTCTATAGGTGCTTTCGCAAAGCCTATATATCTTGAATGCGAAATTATAAAACTAGACAGCCACTCTAATTGAACAAACAATGCTGTTCCACCACACTTACTTTTTAGATTAAGAGTTAATCTTTTACTACAAGGTTACTTTCATTTTTTCTATTTAATAAGTTATTAATCCGCTTAAACCTAAATTGCGCGCACGAAAATGACTGCACAATTGCAGTTTTAACTTTTTACTGAGGGCTTTTAACTTAACTTCTATATTTGCACAAGCTGACCTTTGTGCTGAACAAATTTTAACTAGATTAAATATTCTAAAGCATGTATTTTGTTTGCCAGGATAAAGTATAGGGACATTAAAATGAATAAAAAATTAATATTATTGGCTTTATTTCTTGGGGTAACACTAACCGCGTGCGGCGGTTCAGGTAGTTCAACTAAGCCACAAGTAGAAAATAATAATCTCAGTGATAGCGATAGCGATACATCTACCGATAGTTCAACCGGCTCAGGTGCCATTACTGCTAAAATCAATCCGATCCAATCGGTATACACCGGTTCAACGGTCAGATTAGTAGGAACAAGTAGCATTGTTCCTGCCATTTCAAGCGTGGATTGGTCAATTATTGAAAAGCCTGATAATAGCTCTGCAAAAATAGCAAATAATAGCAGCCTAATGAGCGAGTTTGTTGCCGATATAGCTGGTACATATCAAATTCAGCTAATCATTAAGTCAGGTTCAACAGAGTCTATTGCTACAGCGTCAGTGAGCATTTCAGATAAACCGATTGAGCCAAAAAATCATGCCCCAACAGCTGTTATTACTCCTTTTGAGGAAAAAGCGGGTAAAAATAAGCAAGTAACACTAAGTGGAAAAAATAGCTCAGATGCTGATGGCGATAATATTTATTATAAGTGGCAAGTTACCAGTGCTAACAATGCATTAGACTTCTTTCTCACCAACCCTGAAGGACAAAGTGCTAGTTTTGAAGGAAGAGACTATGGCATATTCACGATCAGCTTAACGGTACATGATGGTAAAGCCTATTCAGAAACGGTAACTAAACAGATAGAAGTATATGATGATAGACCAGAGCTCATAGCATCATTTGACGCACCTGAAACCGCTGAAGTGAACGAGTTTATTAACCTTGATGCAAAAGACAGCATGCAATACAATTTTGCGACTCCTATGTTTAGCTTCGACAGTATTCCTGCTACCAGCAAGGTAACATTAGCCTATACTATGTCGTATATCTCCTTCTTTATTCCAGATGTTGCCGGTGAATACAAGGTTCGTTTTACACTCAAAGATAGAAATAGTGACCGTACGGAATCAGTCGTAAAAACAATAACGGTCTCAAAGGAACAGAGCGATGCTGGTAAAACAGCAATTTCATTTAGTACCAACCGAAATGCACCACCAGCACTTAACGTCTTGCCAAGCCCATTGCTTAATACCTTTGTCCAATCAGAGCAATTATTCTACGCTGAAGTACAAGATCCTGAGGGCGCGCAAGTAGAGTTGAGCTGGAAGTGGCTAAATAGGCCAGCGAATAGCCAAGCAGATATTATTGCTGAAACAGGTAGCCGCGCTAGAGTTCGTTTTGATGTTGCTGGCTTTTACATTTTACAAGTCGCCGCCTCTGACGGAGAAAACACCACGAACAGGTTTGTCGCAATCAAAGTAGAAGATCCCGATAACTCCGCGCCGACCATTATCGATGTTGAGATGTTCGGGAATAAAATCAAAGGCAGTAATTTAACACTCAAAGCACACGCCTATGACAAAGAAACAGATCCCATTACCTACACATGGCTCGTATTATTGCCAAATGGCAGGGTTGCATCTATTGGTAACGAAACAAGTGATACAGCAATATTGCCTTTAGTTTCCTCAGGTAACTATCAAGTGCTTGTTTATGCAAAAGATGATATAGCTCCTTATTCGAGTCATAAACGCATTACATTTATCGTTGAGTAACAACTGATGCGGCACGCTTAGCTCGTGCCGCTCACTGTCTTTCTTAGCTCTATCATCAACTCCTTTACCCTGTGAATAAACGAGTCAACACTCACCATAAGCCGATTCCTCTAAAAGATATGCTTGAGTTATGCCCAACTCAGCTAGTTTTGTCTCCGCTTCTTGGCAACTAAACTCCTACTAAAATAGATAGCCATTTTAGAGCTTGGCAGTAGCCTGTGAGCTCGATGGATTTAAGCTCAAGTTACGTTTATTGATAACTAAAATTACGCAGTCCATTTTAAAGCTAACTAATTAAGCCTATTTGACTAATTACTTAACCATTGCAACTTGGATCAATTGCAAATATATTAACAAAACTACTAAGTAGAAGGATTTACTGATGCCAGGTGCCTTTGCACACATTACTGCGGCTAACTTAGCTACTGAGAATAACGCCCTGATTGGAATGAATATTCCTACCAAAGCAAAGCTGATCTTAAGTCAAAATCAAAAATACCTTGAGTTAGGCTGTGTATCGCCTGACTACCCTTATTTAGCTGTGGGTAATTCAGAGCAAAATAAATGGGCTGATTTAATGCATTATCACAATACCGGTGATGTAATTAAAGAAGCAGTAAAGTATTGCAAAAATCTAGAGGGATCAGCGCAAGAGAAATGCTTTGCTTGGCTGTGTGGTTATATGTCGCATGTTGCAGCTGATATCACCATTCATCCGGTGGTCGAGCTTAAAGTGGGCCCGTATGAGCAAAACCAAACTGACCACCGCACTTGTGAAATGAATCAAGACGCTTACATTTGGCCAAGGTTAAACTTGGGTGAAATTGGCCTTGCTGATCGCTTTCGGCTTAATATCGGCTCATGTAGCAGCCAAAATAACTGCCTTGATGAAGATATTAAACAACTGTGGCAGCATGTTTTATCGCATATCCACCCAGATTACACACAATCAGCAGCTCCTGACTTTGATGCGTGGCATTCAGGCTTTCAACTGGTTGTTGATCATGCTGAAGAAGGATATCGACTCTTCCCATGGGCAAGGCATGTTGCGGCAAACAATGGGTTACTCTACCCTCGCCAAGATGAGATTGATTACACTTACATTGAGCAGCTTAATACTCCAAATGGCCCAATGCACTACGACGACATTTTTAATTTAGCGGTTGAAAATATACAGTATTTTATATCGATTATTGCTAATGCTATTTTTAATGATGGAGAGTGCTGGCAAATTTGTAATTGGAATTTAGACAACGGTAAAGACGAAAATGGCAACTTAACCGCGTGGAATATTTAAAATGAAATACTTAACTCTAATCTTAGTAATTGTTTTATCTGTGGGCTGCTCTAGCCTAGCTAATGCACATGATCCAGAAAAGATGGCTGATCTTGCATCACAACTAAAAGATATTTCAGCCGCGGTTGATGGCACATTAAAGTTCAGCACCAAAACCTATACTGATCCGCAAGCATTACTAATGGCTGCTATCAACAGCAATAAAAACAAACTCACCCCTTTTGAGGACTATCAGTTAAAAGTTTTCATTCAAGATAAAAATGCCATTTTATTACTGTGTGAGGATGACATTTTACTTATTGAAGATGCTGGCTGTACTGCGCCATCCGATATCCAGCATTGGCAATCAACTGACACTCAAGCCTGTAAAGTTACTATCAACGCCAGCAAAATTTGTAAGCGTTAAAAAATTGCGATTTATTCTTTTTTATAAAGTTTAATTAGGCCAACTTATTTTTTAAATACAATGTTTACCTTCATTAATAAAAGGAATTTCAATGAATAACAAAATAACCAAGGTACTTATATTTTGTATCGCCCCCCTAATATGTGTATTTAACCTACACGCAGAGCCTTTGCTTTCCCCCTATCCAAGTGCCAAGCTGGAGAACTCCGTTATTTTAGCGGGTGAAGAAACTCGCCTTGTTACAAAGTTTGTTGCTACAGCTGAAAAGTCTCAACAATTTGAGTATAAAAAATTCATTGGTGATACAGGCCATTACGCTTATACGATAAAAAATGTTGCTTCGTTAAAGGTAACAAAAAATTATGAAAGTGCGTTAAGTGATGCTGGTTTTAAAGTGGTTTATACATGTTCTTTAAGTGATTGTTATTCAGGAGATAAACGTGAACAAAGAAAATTATTAGCTGAAAAGTCTAGCTACTTTAACCCTAGTAATCAATTCCAACAACCTCACTATATTTTCGCCACAAAAGGGGATGAGTCCCTCGATGCTGCTATTTCGTTATTTGTTGGTCAGTATAAAAATACGACGCGAGTATTATTAACTACAGTGGATATAAAAGACATTGAATCAGGACTTGTCACTGCCAATTTTGACGCATTTACCAAACACAATAATAAACAGATAACCAAGGCACCACGTAAAGATAAAGGGGGCTCGGCAGACCATCCATTAATAAGTCGCTACCCAGGCAGTTATATTGAAGATTACAAACAGGTTGATTATGAAGAATTCAGCATTCCTGTTGGTATTGTTGATACAAAAACAAAGACACTGCCAATGCTAGACGTTACCGGAGACTTAACCCAAATTACTTATGTCGTAAACAGGGTGTCAACGCTAAAAATTTATCATAATTATCTAAGTGCTTTAGTAAAAGCAGGGTTTGAAACGGTATTCTCTTGTCAAAAAGATTCATGCAGTGGTAATACCAGAGATAGGTTAATCCGTGAGGATTTACAAAAGTTAGGGGATAAACTCGCTGTAAAACAAGCTTATAATTACTGGCGCCAACCTCGATACCAAGTTATGAAAAGTACTGTTGAGGGCCAAACTACCTATGTAGCTTTTTTCATCGGTAACTATGACGGCGATTCTCGTATTCAGCTTGTAGTGATGCGGAGCGAGCCATTATTAACTGGGTTAATAGAGACAAATAGCGATAAAGTGTTAGAGCAACTTAAGCAAAAAGGTAAAGCCTCAATCTATGGGGTGTTATTTGACTACGATAAAGCGGTCATAAAGCCTGAATCTAAACAATCATTGGATGTCATTGCGCAAGTTTTAGAAAAAAATAAGGCATTGAGTTTGTATGTGGTTGGTCACACAGATGATAAAGGCTCTGCAGAATATAATTTAGACCTTTCTAAACGTCGGGCTGATGCGGTCGTTAAAGCTTTAATTGCTGACTATGGTATCGCTAAAACAAGGTTAATACCTCAAGGTGTTGGCCCCTATGCTCCCGCAGCCACTAACAAAAACGAATTAGGTCGAGAGCTGAATCGACGTGTTGAGTTAGTCGAAAGGTTATCTGATTCAAAATAATTACGTATCGCGAAAAATGCATATTAACGCCATTGCCTTAATATGCATTTTTATCACCAATTAGGTACGAAGTTCTATTGCAAAGTGGTCACTAGGCTCGCATTGTAAACTAAGCCTTTATCTATAGTGGCTTTAAAACTGCAAAACGCGCCATTCACTAAACATAAATTGGGTGCAACATGTCCGATATCAGCGTCGATGATAACTGGGAATAAACAATTACCTAACGCAAGCTCAAGGGCTTGGTAATAATCAATGTCTTGCTCTGGAGAGCTAAGCAAAGCACTACGCCCCAGAATAATACCGTTAATATCAGCAAACACACCATTTAACCGCAACGCCATTAAAGTACGGGCCACTGCTGTAGGTGAAAGCTCTGCATTTTCTAAATAAAGTAGTAAACCTTCTGGCGCATATGTTTGCTTAAAGTTATGCAGATCAAGATATGGAGAAGCCAGTAACACGTTAAGTGAGTCTAAACAGCCACCAAATAACCGCCCCGTCAGCTCTACTTGCCTTGAGTCTTGATAGTTTAGGCAGCGCCATTGACTCGGCTGAGTATAATCAAATAATGCATCTGGCTCTTTTGCGTAATCAATCACTTTAGTCTGATAATACTTGGCAGGCACCTGTTCGAAATAGCCATTTTTCTCAAGCGCCAGAACATCAAAAACTTGCAAGCAGTAATTGTCTTTCTCGTTAGGATGTAATTGCATTAGATTTGCAGCATGAAGTGTTACCCAACCACATCGCACTGTAAGCATACAGGCAAACGTGCTCACATCTGAAAAACCTACTAACCACTTTGGCTTGGCAGACTTAACCGCATTAAAATCAATATACTGAAGTACTTCCATGGCAAGCTCACCACCCCACGGCGGCATAATTGCGGCAATGCTGTCATCTAGTAAGAACGCCATTAGCTCATCAGCGCGTTGTTTTGCTGGGCTACTTTGTTGTCTTAAGCATTTACCCTCGACTACTAGGTAGCCACGGCGTGTTAAGCCAGAAAGTACGCGTTCCAGGCGTGGGTGAAAGATACTCTCAACACCGGATGAAAATGCGCAAATGGCAATTTTATCGCCGTTTTTTAATGCGTCAGGAAAAGTAATTGCTGTCATCAACATCTGCAAATTATCAATACGTTAGCTTAACGTACCCAATTTATTAAGAAATGTCGAGATTGTTTATGGCATAAAAAAACCGATGCAAGCATCGGTTTTTAAAAACGTGAAAATGAGTAAAGTAATTAAATGTACTCAACCTCAATGATTTCGTATTCCACGTCGCCTTTCGGGGTTTTAATGATCACAGCATCATCTGCTTGTTTACCAATTAAACCACGGGCAATCGGTGAATTAACCGAAATACGGTTATCTTTAATACTTGCTTCATCATCACCAACAATTTGGTATTTAACTTCAGCATCAGTCTCAACATTAACGATTGTTACTGTGGTACCAAAAATAACTTTACCCGTATTTGGTAGTTTAGTCACATCAATGATTTGTACATTTGAAAGCTTAGCTTCAATTTCTTGAATACGGCCTTCGCAAAAACCCTGTTGCTCACGCGCTGCGTGATATTCAGCGTTTTCTTTTAAGTCACCATGTTCACGTGCAACTGCAATATCAGATACAATTTTTGGACGGGTAACTGTTTTTAATTCGTTAAGTTCTTTGCGCATTAAATCTGCGCCACGAACTGTCATCGGAATTGTTTGCATACTTTTCTCACTTAATCCCAAGGCCGATAAACGGCCTTGGCACATTTCCTTAGTTCAATCGCAGGTGTAGTTCTTGAACTGACGTCACTTTGCTGCGGTCGTCTGCTTGGTTAGCAGTACAGTTAGCAAATGCCGCATTCAAGGTCGTTGTATAGTTAGTTTTGTGTTGCAATGCACCACGACGTAACACCTTCGAATCTTCGATCGCTTGGCGACCTTCGGTAGTATTAACGATATAGCTATACTCGCCATTTTTGATTCTATCAAGAATGTGCGGGCGACCTTCAAATACTTTGTTTACACGACGTACTGCAATACCAGCATCTTCAAGTGCAGCGGCTGTGCCACCTGTTGCATCTAGTTCAAAACCTAGGTCTGTCATGGTTTTAGCTAGTTCAACAATACGTGGCTTATCGCTATTACGCACAGATAGTAACGCGCGGCCACCGCGTGGTAAAGTGTTGCTTGCACCTAATTGTGCTTTTGCAAAGGCTTCGGCGAATGTATCACCGACACCCATTACTTCACCAGTAGAGCGCATTTCAGGGCCACGGATAGGATCCACACCTTGGAACTTAGCAAATGGCAATACCACTTCTTTTACGCTGTAGTAAGGTGGTATCACTTCTTTAGTAATGCCTTGGCTTGCTAAAGATTGACCCGCCATACAACGTGCCGCTACTTTTGCAAGTGCCACACCGGTCGCTTTTGATACGAACGGTACCGTACGCGCTGCACGTGGGTTTACTTCGATTAAGTACACTTTGCCATCTTTAACAGCAAACTGTGTATTCATCAAACCAACCACGCCAAGCTCCAGTGCCATATCAGTTACTTGCTTGCGCATTACGTCTTGCACTTCTTGTGATAACGAATGGGCTGGTAATGAACAGGCTGAGTCACCTGAGTGAACACCCGCTTGTTCAATGTGTTCCATGATGCCGCCGATGATCACTTGCTCGCCGTCGCAAATTGCGTCAACGTCAACTTCAATCGCATTATCTAAGAAACGGTCAAGTAGTACTGGTGCTTCATTTGATGCAGATACGGCTTCGGTCATGTAACGACGTAAGTCTTGCTCGTCATACACAATTTCCATTGCGCGACCACCTAGTACATACGAAGGACGTACAACCAGTGGGAAACCAATTTCAGCTGATTTTAAAATCGCTTCTTCAGTTGAAGTCACAGTGGCATTTTCAGGCTGAAGCAGGTTTAAACGCTCAACAAGTTGTTGGAAACGCTCACGGTCTTCTGCACGGTCAATCGCATCTGGTGAAGTACCAATTACTGGCACGCCGTTAGCTTCAAGTTCACGGGCAAGTTTAAGTGGTGTTTGACCACCGTATTGCACGATTACACCAACAGGCTTTTCTACACGTACGATTTCAAGTACGTCTTCAAGGGTAATTGGTTCAAAGTATAAACGGTCTGACGTATCGTAGTCGGTAGAAACCGTTTCAGGGTTACAGTTAACCATGATAGTTTCGTAACCGTCTTCACGTAGTGCAAGGGCTGCGTGAACACAACAGTAATCAAATTCAATACCTTGACCGATACGGTTAGGACCGCCACCAATAACCATGATTTTATCACGATCAGATGGGTTAGCTTCACACTCTTCATCGTACGTTGAGTACATGTATGCAGTATCAGAGCTAAATTCTGCAGCGCACGTATCAACGCGCTTGTATACTGGCACGATGTTTAATAAATGACGCTTTTTACGAATTTCAGCTTCAGACACACCGGCAATTTCAGCGATACGAGGATCAGCAAAACCTTTACGTTTTAACTTACGAAGGAAATCAGCGCTTAAGCCAGCCATGCCCACTTCGGCAATTTTAGCTTCGTCTTTTAAGATATCTTCAATCTGTACTAAGTACCAACGGTCAACTTTGGTTAACTGAAACACTTCTTCAACGCTCATGCCGTGACGCATTGCATCAGCAATATACCAAATACGCTCAGCGCCTGGCTCACGTAATTCACGGATGATTTTCTCTTTCGCTTTCGGATCGTCAAGTGCCACGATTGGGTTGAAACCCGTTGCGCCAACTTCCAGACCACGTAATGCTTTTTGTAACGACTCTTGTTGGTTACGACCAATCGCCATTACTTCGCCTACAGATTTCATTTGCGTGGTTAAACGGTCGTTTGCACCAGCAAATTTTTCAAAGTTAAAGCGAGGAATTTTTGTTACTACATAGTCGATTGATGGCTCGAACGACGCAGGTGTTTTACCACCGGTGATGTCGTTTTGTAGTTCATCAAGTGTGTAGCCTACCGCTAACTTAGCCGCGATTTTAGCAATCGGGAAACCGGTTGCTTTTGAAGCAAGTGCTGATGAACGTGATACACGTGGGTTCATCTCGATAATAACCATACGGCCGTCATCAGGATTAACACCAAACTGTACGTTTGAGCCACCTGTTTCAACACCAATTTCACGCAGTACTGCCATAGAGGCATTACGCATTAATTGGTATTCTTTGTCAGTTAATGTTTGCGCAGGAGCAACGGTGATTGAATCGCCAGTATGAACACCCATTGGGTCAAAGTTTTCAATTGCACAAACGATAATGCAGTTGTCGTTTTTGTCACGCACAACTTCCATTTCGTACTCTTTCCAACCGATCAATGATTCATCAATCAATAGCTCGCTGGTTGGAGAAAGGTCTAAACCGCGTTCACAAATTTCTTCAAACTCTTCTAAGTTATACGCCACACCGCCGCCGGTGCCGCCCATAGTGAAAGAAGGTCGAATAATACACGGTAAACCAATGCGTTTGATGATGTCTTTTGCTTCATCCATTGAATGAGCAATTTCAGCACGCGGGCATTCTAAACCGATATTTCTCATTGCGATATCGAAACGTTCGCGGTTTTCTGCTTTATCGATTGCATCAGCTGTTGCGCCAATTAGCTCAACACCATGCTTTGCCAATACACCGTGCTTGTCTAGTTCTAGCGCACAGTTCAATGCGGTTTGACCACCCATTGTAGGTAGTACTGCATCTGGCTTTTCTTTTTCAATGATTTTTTCTACCACTTCCCAATGAATTGGCTCGATGTAGGTCGCATCAGCCATATCAGGATCGGTCATAATTGTTGCAGGGTTTGAGTTAACTAAAATAACTCGATAGCCTTCTTCTCTAAGTGCTTTACACGCTTGAGCACCAGAGTAGTCAAATTCACAGGCTTGGCCGATTACAATCGGGCCTGCGCCTAGGATAAGAATGCTTTTTATGTCGGTACGTTTTGGCATTGTTACTCCGGTTTAATTAGTTGTTACGCGCTTGCATCAAATCGATGAAGTGGTCAAATAATGGGGCTGCATCGTGTGGACCTGGGCTTGCTTCAGGGTGACCTTGGAAGCTAAAAGCAGGTTTGTCGGTGCGGTGAATACCTTGCAACGTTCCGTCAAATAACGATTTATGCGTAGCACGAAGGTTATCTGGTAACGTTGTTTCATCGGCAGCAAAACCATGGTTTTGCGCAGTGATCATTACTACGTTACGGTCTAAATCTTTCACTGGGTGGTTACCACCGTGATGACCAAACTTCATTTTCACTGTTTTTGCACCCGAGGCAAGGGCTAACAATTGGTGACCTAAACAGATACCAAAAATAGGAATTTCAGTTTCTAAAAAGGCTTTAATTGCTTCAATGGCGTAAGTACACGGTTCAGGATCGCCCGGGCCATTCGATAAAAAGATACCATCTGGGTTAAGTGCTAACACGTCAGCTGCCGAGGTTTGTGCAGGTACAACGGTTAATTTACAACCACGGTCTACAAGCATACGGAGAATATTACGCTTCACACCGAAATCATAAGCAACAACGTGAAACTTTTCATCGGCTGCGTTTAGAGTTTTGAACCCTGCGCCTAATGTCCAGCTTGATTCACGCCACTCGAAATTTTCCTTGGTTGATACTACTTTCGCTAAATCCATACCTTTTAAGCCTGGGAAGGCTTGCGCAGCTGCGAGCGCTTGGTTTTCATCTAATTCGTCACCTGCAATAATACAACCGTTTTGAGCGCCTTTATCGCGCAAAATACGGGTAAGCTTACGGGTGTCGATGTCTGCAATACCTAAGATATTACGTTCTTTTAAGTAATCATCTAACGATTGCTCGTTACGGAAATTACTTGCTAGCAGTGGCAAATCACGGATCACTAGGCCTTTAGCCCAAATGTGACTCGCTTCTTCGTCTTCGCTGTTAGTACCCGTATTACCTATGTGTGGGTACGTCAAAGTTACGATTTGTTCCGCGTATGAAGGGTCAGTCAGAATTTCCTGATAACCAGTCATTGATGTATTGAATACTACTTCACCGACAGACATGCCGTCAGCGCCGATTGCAGTACCGCGAAACACTGTGCCGTCTTCTAGAACTAACAGAGCGGATTTAGTCAAGTTAACCTCCTAACAGTAAAAAACGGGAGTAAAGTCATTTGCTTTACTACCCGTTTATAGCGATTGGAAACACGCAATTATGAATTTTTGGCAAATTAGCGCTATTTTATAGTAATTTGCCTTTTAGGTCTAACCCTATTTCAATAATCAGTAAAAATAAGCCCTATAAGCCAAAAAAGCCACCAAACACCCAAAAAAGTAACTAAACTACTTCAAGTCGAGGACATCTTGCATGTCATAAAGTCCTGCAGGCTTATTTTTCAACCAGCCCGCAGCTCTTACTGCGCCTAATGCAAAGGTCATTCGAGAACTTGCTTTATGAGTTAATTCAAGCCTTTCGCCAGAAGTTGCGAAATATGCGGTATGTTCACCAACTATATCTCCGCCTCGGAGCACCGAATAACCAATTTCATTTTGCGATTTTTCTGTTTCTACTCGGCTGCGATCAAATACCGCAACCTCATCATGCACCCACCCTTTTGCATCGGCAATTGCTTCACCAATGGCAAGTGCAGTGCCTGATGGCGCATCTATTTTATGGCGATGATGCGCTTCAAAAATTTCGATATCTAAATCATCACCGAATTTAGTGGCGGCGGTTTGCACTAAATTCAACAGTAAATTTACGCCTACGCTGTAATTTCGCGCAAACACAATTGGAATCTGCTTGGCAGCCGTTTGTAACGCCAGCATATCGTCGTCATTTAAACCGGTGGTGCCAATCACCATCGGGATATTTTGTGCAACGGCTGTTTTTAAATGCTCACGCATACCCGCTGGGAGCGTAAAATCAATCAGTACGTCGGTATTGTCAACGTTGCGTTCATCACTAAAATTAATTGTCGCAGGTGCTGCGCTATTTAATTGATTAACGGCAATATTTAATAAGGGAGAACTGCTGCGTACATAGGCTGCACTAAGCTCGGTATGATTATTTTTGTGAGCGGCTTCAATTAATGCCAACCCCATTCTTCCGTTTGCGCCAAATACGCCTATTCGATTCATATTAATAACCTATGCATTTTTTGAGTTGGCTAGATTTTATCTAAAACTCGTGTAATAGTCAGGTAAGCCTTTTAAAAAATAATAATAACAGATACCCATAGACTTTAGCCATCTATACATTTAAACTTCTTTCTTTGCGCCGATTTGGTCTTTGGCTTGCGGGCGCTGTTGAGGTACTTATCATTGTGGTAGGTATGACAACTAAATTCAGCTAAAAGAGGGATGTTTTGGCTGTGTTAGTTGTGCAAGAAGTTATCTAACGAGGAATATGATGCAGCCATCATTTAATAAAACAACAGCAAAACTATCTTTGCTCCCCCTATTAACCTTTGTGGCCTTATTTTTAGGTGCGGGTTTATACCTGCAATCACAAGGGGTCGATTACGCTTTTTATCAGCTCCCTGCCCCTGTTGCTATTTTACCGGCGATTATGCTGGCGTTTATGTTAAATAAAAACACCATTAACCACAGTGTAGAAACCTTTATAAAAGGTGCCGGTCACAACAACATCATTACCATGTGCTTAATTTATTTACTTGCTGGGGCATTTTCTGCCGTCGCAGGTGCAACAGGCGGCGTGGATGCGGTTGTTAACGCCGGTTTATCACTTATTCCACCAGCATTACTTTTACCGGGCTTATTTTTAATTGCAGCGGTAGTATCTACGGCCATGGGTACTTCAATGGGCACTATCGGGGCGATTGGCCCGATTGCGTATGCGGTCTCTATTAAAACCAGTATTGATCCAGCATTAATGGCCGGTACGATTGTGTCAGGTGCGATGTTTGGCGATAACTTATCAATTATTTCTGATACCACCATTGCTGCAACGCGTACCCAAGGCTGTGAGATGAAAGATAAATTCCGTGAGAATTTAAAAATCGCATTGCCAGCAGCTATCCTCACTATTGGTTTATTATTCTTTTTAACTCCTGCGGCTCAAGCAGTAGAAACTAAAGATTACGATATTCTATTAGTACTACCTTATGCATTTATTTTAGTACTAGCGGTGATGGGCTTTAATGTATTTGTGGTGCTGTTCAGCGGTATTATATTTGCGGCACTGATGGGCTTTACTGGCAGTTATGAAGGTGCCAGCTTTGTAAAAGACATTTATAAGGGCTTTACTGATATGCAAGAAATATTCTTGCTGTCGATGTTTATTGGTGGCTTATCAGAGTTTATTCGTATTAACGGTGGCCTTGATTATATCGCGCAAAAGATTCAAGCCATTACTAAAGTCATTGCAAAATGGCACCGAAAAGTGGCAGATCAACTTGGTATTGCCGCGTTAGTTATGACCAGCAACGTATGTATAGCGAATAATACCGTGTCGATTATTGTTGCCGGTCCTATCGCCAAAAAACTTGCCGATGATGGTGAGATCAGCGGTAAGCGTTCAGCAAGCTTACTGGATATTTTCGCCTGTGTTACGCAAGGCTCTCTCCCTTATGGTGCACAAGCGTTACTACTTGGCGCAACATTTAAAATTAGCCCATGGCAAGTATCAACCTCATCTTACTACTGCTTTATATTGGCATTTACTGCTATAGCTGTAATTTGTCTACGCCGAAATAAGGCATAAATACTTAAGCAGATGTGCTCACGTTTGGGCGTATCTGCTATACTTTGCACTTTACTCCCCATTAAACATATAGTTATGAATATAAAATCAACATTATCTTTATTCGCCCTTTGTGCAGTTAGTACATCTAGCTTTGCTGCAAATTGGAGCACAACGCAACTACATTTAAACTACGGCGATTTTAAAAACCCATTTACTGAACAAAAATCAGGTACATCAATCGCTTCACTGCAACACGCCTCTGGCTATGACTATGGTGATAACTTTTTCTTCATAGATTACATTAATGATAATGTTGATGATGGCTATCAAGACCGTGACTTTTATGGCGAATGGTATTCAACTTTTAGCCTTTCTAAAATAACCGGTAATGACTTTTCGTTTGGCGCTATTGCTGACGTTGGATTAACAGCGGGCTTTAACGCCGCAGGTGATGCTAAGGTATTGAAGTATTTACCCGGTGTTAAAGTAAATTGGCAAGCGCCAGGATTTAGTTTTTTATCAACCCTAGTTACGGCCTATATAGATGATAACGAGGGTGTTGCCCGTGGCGGCGCGCCTATTGAAACTAACAGCTGGATGCTAGATGTTGCATGGGGTTACCCGTTTTCGATTGGTTCACAAAAATTTAATGTAACTGGCCATGTTGAATATATTGCTGAGCGCGAAAATGAATTTGGTGAAGATGTTAAGGCGTGGATCTTAGCGCAGCCTATCATTACTTGGGACTTGGGTAATGCCATCAGCATGAAAGAAAACACCTTACTACTTGGCCTTGAGTGGCAATATTGGCACAACAAGCTAGGGACCGATACCACTGAGTCGGTACCGCAATTTCATGTTGAGTGGACGTTTTAGCGAGTTAGCGATAATAATAAAGCGCGATATCGATTGTATTGCGCTTTTTTTACTTACCATGAACACAGATCACGTTAGCTTTATTTCATAAACACCTAAACGCTGCTGTTGCTGATTAGCAAGGAAGATTGATGTCTCTTTTTAATAATATTTAAATTGTGCGCCTGCGCGTTGCACAACCTTTATACTCGCTAAGTTTTCCTCTAAACAACAAAACTCAATCACTTTTGCATGACTATTATTTTTTATATAAGGCACTATTTTAGTAAGCACTTGATTCATGGCTCTTTGCCCGCGTGCAAAATCAGCTAACCAATAACCGCATTCAGCACCTTTACTGTCAGGATCAATGTGTTTAATACCAAATACACCGCTTAAGCGATCCTCTATATATACCGCAAACCACTGAGAACCTGCTTTACCGCTGTGTAGTCGTTCATATATATAACGTTTAGTTGAATTAACATCTATTACGTCATCCACCCAAGGTAAAAATTGACTCAGATTTTCCCGACTATCGGCGATAACTTGGTAAAGTTCAACTGCGTGACTAATATCTAATGGCTTTAAAGTTATTGAATCTGAAATCACCAGTTCCATTTAGTCAGCCTCAACTACTTTTGCTAAACGCATATGTAGCAGCGGAAACGGCTTTCCTTGACCATCTAATTCAGAGCGCCCTATTTGCTCAAACCCTCTACTTAAATAAAAACCATGGGCTTTAGGGTTTTGCTCGTTAACATCAACATGAGTTGCCGCTAAATTATCAATCGCGTAATTAATTAATAACGTGCCAACCCCCTTCGCAAAGAAAGTCGGCTCAACAAACAGCATTTCAATATTGCCGCCAGCAACGCCAATAAACCCGATTATTTTTCCACTGTTGTCTTTACAACAAAAAAGACTAACAGCATCAAAATAATGTGCCAAAATCAATGGTTTCAGTTCATCAATGTGTTGTTGGGTTAAAAAGTCATGGGTATGAGAAACGCAAGCTTCCCAGATCTCAATTAAAGAGGCGTAATCTTTTTGCTCGGCGGATTTAATAAGCATTGTTAGTTCCTTTGAATATTAAAATAACCATCATCAGTTTTGCAAAATATTGTAGCGGAATTGGGCAACAGCTCCGAGGCTAAATCAACAAAAAGCAGCGTAACCGCTGCTTTTATAGTACTTACATTTTAGTCTCTAACTTTGCGTTAAATAAAACGCTTAATAATAAAATCAACTTTGACACGCTTAGCTTGCCCCAGCAGTTTTTTAACCGCTGGCGGGTAATCGTCCATGGTTTCTAAATCTTCGGCACCGTTTAAACGACGACAGTGTTGTAATATCTCGGCTCTTTCATTGTCGATTGCTGGCATGAGACTTTGCTCAGGATCTTCTAATAAAATGCCATTTTCGATATCTAATCCCCAGGCACGAGGATTTAAATTATGACCACTCAATAAATGATATTTACGATCAGCACAAATACCTTTCAAATGAAATGAGTTACTTTCATGCTGCCACAAATACACATTTAAATTACCGTTAATAATATGGCGCTTTTGCGATTTTAAAAATTTATGCAAAATCGTTTCATACAAGTATGGCAAAGCACCTATTTTACTAAATGGTTCACTTGGTGGCAGGTAAAAATCATTCGCCGTTTTATCGCCTACTACGATTGTTACTTGCTTGCCCTGTTTTAGTAAGCGGCGCAAGGAACGCATTAACGGTGCAGGAAAATTAAAGTATGGGGTATACAGCACTAACTCTTGCTCGGTGGCATCAAATAAGGATTTGATCACACGATTAAGCTCGTTATTACGTCGTCCCAGTCCTAAAAATAGTCGCACGCCAAGTGCTTGCTCATTTTGCTCCACACTGTGAGCGTAGTTAGCTTGCTTTAATGAACGCATCAATTGTTTTTGTGCGATTTTAATATCATTAAACTTTGTTAAAGGCCGCACATCAATACGTGGAACGGCTTCAGAACTCAACAATTCATGTTCAATAAAGTCAATCACAGAATCACATAGTGAGGCCTGCTCGACTAAAAAATAGCGATCTAACCGGTAGCGCTCTTGATACTGCAAATACACATTATTTAAACTCGCACCGCTGTAAAGCAGCGTATCATCAATTACAAAACCTTTTAAATGCAGCACTCCAAAAAGTTCTTTTGCTTTTACTGGTACGCCAAAAATTTGTACATTTGATTGATATTTTTCTTGATATTCACAATATAAACTGGCGTTACCATCTGACTTTGCCGCACCAATTAAACCGCGTTGGGCACGATGAAAGTCAACCAACACTTTTACATCTAATGCGGGGTTTGCTAATGAAGCCTGATGTAACGCTGCTAACACTTCACGCCCTGCTTCATCATCTTGCAGATAAAGTGTCGTAATATAAATACGTGTTTTTGCCTGCGCAATCAGTGCTAGTAAATGCGTGCGATATTCTTGTGCATTGGTTAAGACGTTAACGTCTTTTGAAGTCAACCCGTACGCGGGTTTTTCCTGCCAAAATAACATAATTGCCTATTCACTTAGGTCACCCTTAATCAGGGTCACAAATCAAAATTAGTTAAAACATATCAAAAAAACACAGCTTGGTCATGAATTAACGTCGCATGCGGAGTTAATACTGAATTAATAGCTCAGATATCATACAAATAGTACACTTATCATGATTCTAGTACACAATATTTGACAGCTTTGTGATTTAGAAAAAAAAATAATCGCCGCTTTTATTTACTTCCCTCTTGTTTCTCTTAAAATCGAGCGCATTAATACGCTATTAAACGTTTAGGATATAAAAACATGAGTGAAGTAAAACATTGTAAGTTGCTAATTTTAGGATCTGGACCTGCGGGTTACACTGCAGCAGTTTACGCAGCACGCGCAAATTTAAACCCGGTATTGATCACCGGTATGCAACAAGGCGGTCAACTTACAACAACGACTGAAGTTGAAAACTGGCCGGGCGATGCTCACGGTTTAACAGGTCCTGCATTAATGGATCGTATGAAAGAGCATGCCGAGCGTTTTGAAACTGAAATTGTCTTTGATCACATTCACACTGTTGATGTAACTAAGCGCCCTTTCACGCTAACTGGCGACCAAGGTACTTACACGTGTGATGCGCTGATCATTGCAACGGGTGCATCTGCTAAGTACTTGGGCCTAGAGTCTGAAACTAACTTCCAAGGCCGTGGTGTGTCTGCATGTGCAACCTGTGATGGTTTTTTCTATAAAGGTCAAAAAGTTGCGGTTGTTGGCGGTGGTAATACCGCGGTTGAAGAAGCGCTTTATTTATCGAACATTGCTGATGAAGTACATGTAATTCACCGTCGTGATAGCTTCCGCAGTGAAAAAATCTTAGCCGATCGCCTCGCTGAAAAAGCTGCAAACGGTAACGTAGTCATGCATTATAACCGTACGCTTGATGAAGTACTGGGCGACCAAATGGGTGTTACCGGTGTTCGTATCAAGGATGCAAACTCAGAAGCCACGGAAGAAATTGAGTTAGCGGGCGTATTTATTGCAATCGGTCATAAACCAAATACTGATATGTTTGTTGGCCAACTTGAAATGAAAGACGGCTACTTAGTGGTTGAGTCAGGCCTAAACGGCAATGCAACACAAACAAGTGTACCAGGTGTTTTTGCTGCAGGTGATGTGTCTGATCATATCTACCGTCAAGCAATCACTTCTGCTGGTACTGGCTGTATGGCAGCACTTGATGCTGAGCGTTTCTTAGATAACCTATAAGTTTGCATAACATATAGTAAGGGCTGAATTTTCAGCCCTTTTTTTGTGGCCAAAAATTATAAAGACTCATCCAACACCGAAAAGTACTCATTGCAGCCGCACCAACATTCACCACACTTATACTCGAAATCAATCATATTTATACAATTAATGGCTTAGGTGCGATAGGATCTAAGTCCGAGCAATGAATATCGTCAAAGTATAGTAAGTAAAACTAGCTATAATTATAGTTAGGCAGAAAAGCTTTATTCATTTAGGCATTACTAGAGACTGTAAAATCAGTTAAAATGCTTAACTTCATATCAAGTAAAATACCGAGAGTTTTCTATGAGTTTGTATACAAAATATATGGAAGAAATCCAAACCCGTAAAACGGAGCTTGGATTAAACCCACAACCAATCGATAGCGCTGAACTAGTATCAGAAATCATTAATCAAATTAAAGATACTAATAACGAGCACCGTAAAGATTCACTGCATTTCTTTATTTTTAATACATTACCAGGAACAACCAGTGCTGCGGGCGTTAAAGCACAGTTTCTAAAAGAAATTATTTTGGGTGAAGAGCAAGTTGCAGAGATCACTCCAGAATTCGCATTTGAACTGCTTTCACACATGAAAGGCGGCCCGTCAATTGAAATGCTAATTGATTTAGTATTTGCTGATGACGCAACAATCGCAGCACAAGCGGCTGAAGTACTTAAGACTCAAGTATTCTTATACGATGCAGATATGGCGCGCATAAAAGCGGCATACGAAGCAGGCAATGCAATTGCTAAAGAATTACTAGAGAGCTTCGCACAAGCTGAATTCTTCACAAAATTACCTGACATCGAAGAAAAAATCGATGTAGTAACCTATATCGCCGGTGAAGGCGACATCTCAACTGATTTACTGTCTCCAGGTAACCAAGCACATTCACGTGCTGACCGTGAATTACACGGTAAATGCATGATCACTGAAGAAGCACAGCAAGAAATTGTTGCACTTCAAAAGAAACACCCTAACGCTAAAGTAATGCTTATTGCTGAAAAAGGCACGATGGGCGTTGGTTCATCTCGTATGTCTGGTGTGAATAACGTAGCACTTTGGGCGGGTAAACAAGCAAGCCCATACGTTCCTTTCATCAACATTGCCCCTGTTGTTGCAGGTACTAATGGTATTGCGCCAATCTTCTTAACAACGGTTGATGTAACTGGCGGTATTGGTCTTGACCTTAAAAACTGGGTTAAAAAAGTAGACGCAAACGGCAATACAGTGACTGATGACAATGGTGATGCAGTGCTTGAAGAAGCGTACTCTGTTGCTACCGGTACTGTGTTAACAATTAATACTAAAGAGAAAAAGCTTTATAACGGTGATAAAGAACTTGTTGATATTTCGTCAGCATTCACACCGCAAAAAGTTGAATTCATGAGAGCCGGTGGTTCTTACGCTGTTGTATTCGGTAAAAAACTACAAACGTTTGCTGCTGAAACACTCGGCATTGAAACTCCACTTGTGTATGCACCTTCAAAAGAAATTTCACATGAAGGCCAAGGCTTAACAGCGGTTGAAAAAATCTTTAACCGTAATGCAGTAGGTGTACTATCAGATACGCCACTTCACGCAGGCTCAAATGTTCGCGTTAAAGTGAACATCGTTGGTTCGCAAGATACAACCGGTCCAATGACAGCACAAGAATTAGAAGCGATGGCGGCTTCAACGATTTCACCACTTGTTGATGGTGCTTATCAGTCTGGTTGTCACACTGCATCAGTATGGGATAGCAAAGCGCAAGCAAACATTCCTAAACTAATGGCGTTCATGAATAAGTTTGGTTTGATCACTGCACGTGACCCGAAAGGCGTTTACCATGCAATGACTGACGTTATTCACAAAGTATTGAACGACATTACAATTGATGATCGCGCTATCATCATCGGTGGTGACTCGCATACTCGTATGTCTAAAGGCGTTGCCTTTGGTGCCGATTCAGGTACTGTTGCTGTTGCACTTGCAACCGGTGAATCAGCGATGCCGATTCCTGATTCAGTTAAAGTGACGTTTAAAGGCAAAATGGCTAAGCACATGGATTTCCGCGATGTTGTACATGCAACGCAAGCGCAAATGCTTAAGCAATTTGGTGGCGAAAACGTATTCCAAGGTCGTATCATTGAAGTGCATATTGGTACCCTAATGGCTGACCAAGCGTTTACTTTCACTGACTGGACTGCAGAAATGAAAGCGAAAGCGTCAATCTGTATTTCAAATGATGAAACGCTAATTAAGTCAATTGAACTTGCTAAATCACGTATCCAAATCATGATCAACAAAGGTATGGATAACGAAGCGCAAACGCTACAAGGTCTAATCGACTTAGCTGACAAACGTATTGCAGGTATTCAATCTGGTGAAGAGCCAGCACTTTCTCCAGACGACAACGCTAAATACCACGCAGAAGTTGTGGTTGATTTGGACCAAATCGTTGAGCCAATGATTGCCGATCCAGACGTAAATAACGATGATGTTTCTAAGCGTTATACTCACGATGTGATCCGCCCTGTTTCTTTTTACAACGACAAGCCTGTTGATTTAGCTTTTGTTGGTTCGTGTATGGTTCATAAAGGCGATATGAAAATTATTGCTCACATGCTACGTAACCTTGAGAAGAAAAACGGTTCTATCTCATTCAAAGCGCCATTAGTCGTTGCGCCACCAACATATAACATTGTTGATGAGCTTAAAGCGGAAGGCGATTGGGATATCCTTGCTAAATACGCAGGGTTTGAATTTGACGATGCAAAACCAAAAACGGCCGCACGTACTAAGTATGAAAATATCTTATACCTAGAACGCCCTGGTTGTAACCTATGTATGGGTAACCAAGAAAAAGCTGAACCTGGTGACACTGTTATCGCAACGTCAACACGTCTGTTCCAAGGCCGTGTAGTAGCTGATACATCTGAGAAAAAAGGTGAGTCACTACTGGGTTCAACGCCAGTTGTAGTACTTTCTTCTGTTCTTGGTCGTTTCCCGACTATCGAAGAGTATAAGTCTGCAGTTGAAGGTATTGACCTTACATCGTTTGTACCTGTTGAAGAAGCGATGACAACTAAGTTCAACGCAGGTCAAGCAGTACCCGTAAAAGTGGTTAGCTAATTCGATTAGTTAATGGTTCAATTAAGCGCGTTTTTTAACGCGCTTTTTTTATGCCTACAATTTGCCTATCATAAGTAAGCGCTGTACAACGCTATGGATAACACAATAATTTGTGGTTTGTGAATTTAAAGCAACAGGTTACACTTTATCTTGATCATTCAGTTATTCAATCGGTGTTATGACTAAACAACTTTATCAACTCGCTAAAAGCCACTTTGCTTTTCCTGATCCCACCCATGCATTAGATGATCCAGATGGTTTACTTGCCATTGGTGGATGCTTATCTGTAACGCGATTAAAAAATGCCTATCGCTACGGTATTTTTCCATGGTTTAGTGAATACGAGCCAATTATGTGGTGGTCGCCAAGTATGCGCGGCATCATTGAACTCGATGAATTTCATATTAGCCGAAGCTTACGCAAGCATCTGAAAAAAAATCCGGTTAAAGTGACTATTAATACCGAATTTACTCAGGTGATTGAAGCCTGTCGCCAACAACGCTTAGAAACAGATGGCACCTGGATCACAAAAAAAATGCTCAACGCTTATAAAGATGCACATAAAGCAGGCTTAGCGCATAGTTTAGAAATCTGGTCAGACGACAAACTTGTTGGTGGCTTGTACGGTATTATGCAGCATGGCGTATTTTGCGGCGAATCAATGTTCCATCATCAAGCTAATTGTTCAAAATTAGCCATGTGGGCATTGGTCAATTGGTTGAAACGTCACCATGCGCATTTTATTGACTGTCAGCTTGAGAATCCTTATTTAGTCACTTTAGGTGAAAAAGTGCTACCGCGCTCAGAATTTTTAACTAAACTAAAACAAGCAGAAGAGTTTATTATTCCAACAACAATGTGGCAACCTCAGGAGCTTATCGCTATTTATGACTGAACACTTACCTGCTCGTTTAGGTTTAAGCCAACAATTTGATTGTAGCTACCTAGCCGATCGCCAAGAGCAATTATTAGTCATTTTGGATCCAAGTTGTTATACCCCGGGCAAATTTGAGCAATTACTGGCCCTCGGTTTTCGCCGTAGTGGTGACCAAATTTACCGACCACACTGCCCTGTTTGCAGCGCATGTAAGTCTGTGCGTGTATTAGCTAAGGCATTTTTACCGACAAAATCACAAAAACGTAAACTTAATAAAGCAAAAAATGCCTTTTGCGTGAAATACTCAGACCAACAACGCCCTGAATACTTTCCGTTATACAGTAAATACATTACCGAGCGTCACCAAGACGGTTCTATGTACCCACCAGAACAAAGTCAGTTTAACAGCTTTATATTTTGTCACTGGTTACCAATTACTTTTATTGAATTATGGGACCAAGAGAAACTGGTTGCAGTGGCGGTAACTGATTGTATGCACAACGCTGTTTCTGCTATTTACACTTTTTTTGATCCTGATTATGAGCACTTCAGTGTGGGCACAATTATGATTTTAGAGCAGCTCAAATTCGCCAAACAATACGATAAAGAATTTGTCTATTTAGGTTATCAAATTGATGAATGTGCAAAAATGCGTTACAAAACCCAATTTTTACCTGCCCAAAATAGGGTTGCAGACCAGTGGCTGGCTATTTAATTTACAAAAATGCCTACTGCGGCTTTACTTATTGGTGTATTTTCGGCAGAATCTGCATCGTTTAACTATTAAAGAGGTGTTACGCTAAACATGGCGAAAGAAGACGTAATCGAAATGCAAGGGACGGTCCTTGATACTTTACCAAATACAATGTTCCGAGTTGAGCTTGAAAATGGTCACGTAGTTGTGGCTCACATTTCAGGTAAAATGCGTAAAAACTATATCCGCATTTTAACCGGCGATAAAGTTACCGTAGAAATGACCCCATACGATTTATCAAAAGGTCGCATCGTATTCCGTGCTCGCTAAGTTAGTGCGTTAACGAAATATCAAGTTTTTAGCTAAGTTGTCTGAGTAACTTAGTTACTTTCTACATTAGCTTGAAGCGTTTATTAAATGTAATTGATAGCTAAACTAACAATTACATTTAATAAACAAAAAGCCCAGCAATTGCTGGGCTTTTTGTTTTCTATTTAACGCTGTAATTATGCAGGTGTTAAATTCGTTTCATAATCAAAACGCAATTTTTTATCTTTGATAGACACTTTCACTGTGCCACCGTCGATAAGTTGCCCAAATAAGATCTCGTTTGCCAGCGGCTTTTTCAATTGCTCTTGGATCACGCGGCCCATTGGACGTGCGCCCATAGCTTTATCGTAGCCTTTATCTGCCAACCATTCCCGCGCTTTATTAGTAAGCTCAAGATTAACTGACTTTTTATCCAGCTGCGCTTGTAACTCAACAATAAATTTATCAACAACCAGTAAAGTTACATCACGATCAAGGTGGTTAAACCAAATGATGTTATCTAGGCGGTTTCTAAATTCTGGCGAAAATACTTTATTGATTTCGCTCATCGCATCATGAGAATGATCTTGATCAGTAAAGCCTATTGATTTACGTACTGTTTCTTGTACGCCCGCATTAGTAGTCATCACCACCACAACGTTTCTAAAGTCAGCTTTACGGCCGTTATTATCGGTCAGCGTGCCATGATCCATCACTTGCAGTAAGATATTGTAAATATCTGAGTGAGCTTTCTCAATCTCATCCAGTAATACAACCGAATGTGGATTTTTAATCACAGCCTCAGTTAACAAACCACCTTGTTCAAAACCAACGTAGCCTGGAGGCGCACCAATTAAACGGCTTACCGCGTGGCGCTCAACATACTCAGACATATCAAAACGGATAAACTCAACACCCATACATTTTGCAAGCTGTTTAGTTACCTCCGTTTTACCTACACCCGTTGGTCCTGCAAACAAAAACGAACCGACTGGTTTATCTTCATTTGATAAGCCTGAACGTGATAAGCGAATGGCCGAGGTTAGTGCATCGATTGATTGATCTTGGCCAAATACCAACATCTTCAAGTTACGATCAAGATTTTTAAGAGTTTCTTTATCGCTTGATGACACACTTTGCTGCGGAATACGCGCCATTTTTGCCACGATCAATTCGATATCTGCCACACCAATGGTTTTTTTGCGTTTAGAGATCGGTTGTAATCGTTGGCTAGCACCCGCTTCATCAATAACATCAATGGCTTTATCAGGTAAGTGACGCTCATTAATGTACTTAGCACTGAGCTCTGCCGCCGCTTTTAACGCTTTTTGCGTATAGCGAATGCCATGATGCTCTTCGTAACGTTCTTTTAAACCATTAAGTATTTTAGTGGTATCAGCGACACTTGGTTCAAGTACATCAATTTTCTGAAAACGGCGCACTAACGCACGGTCTTTTTCAAAGATATTTTTATACTCGTTATAGGTAGTTGAGCCCATACAACGTAACTTACCGCTCGAAAGCAGTGGTTTAAGCAGGTTAGATGCGTCCATAACGCCACCAGAGGCTGCGCCGGCACCAATTATGGTATGGATCTCATCAATAAACAAAATAGCGCCAGGTTTCGCCTGAAGCTCTTTTAGTAATGCTTTAAAGCGCTTTTCAAAATCACCGCGGTATTTAGTACCAGCAAGTAATGCCCCCATATCTAACGAGTACACCACAGCATCGGCAATCACTTCGGGTACTTGTTCATGCACTATGCGATACGCTAGACCTTCAGCAATAGCAGTTTTACCTACCCCAGCTTCGCCAACTAATAACGGATTATTCTTTTTACGACGACACAGTACTTGTACCGTGCGCTCTACTTCACTATCACGGCCCACCAATGGGTCGATATTCCCTTCACGGGCGAGTACATTCAAATTAGACGTGAAGTTTTCTAATTTACTTGGCTCTTCGCCTTGAACGGCTTGTACTTCTTCATGGATGTCATCAGCATCTTCACCGCCCATGTCATCGTCTGCTTTAGAGATACCATGAGATATAAAGTTCACAATATCTAGTCGCGAGATATCAGCTTTTTTCAGCAAGTAAACCGCTTGGCTTTCTTGTTCTGAAAAAATGGCAACCAGCACATTGACGCCTGTTACTTCGTTTTTACCCGATGATTGCACATGAAATACTGCGCGTTGCAATACCCGCTGAAAACCAAGTGTTGGTTGAGTTTCACGTTCTTCTTCTAAATCAGGAATGACTGGAGTGGTCTCATTAATAAACTCTGATAGCTCAGCTTTTAATGCTGCCATATCAATCCCGCAGGCGTGTAGCGCTTCTCCAGCCGATGGATTATCAAGTAGGGCAAGTAATAGGTGCTCTACAGTCATAAATTCATGGCGACGTGTACGCGCTTCGCGAAACGCCGCGTTTAAAGTTAGTTCTAAATCTTTGTTTAGCATTAGCAACCCCTTACTGAGATAATATTTTTATACCGTTGTGATGGGTATTTTGATCACCCTACCTTGGTATTATTCCTGCTCACAACTACATAGCAGTGGATGCTCGTTATCTCGTGCATAACGGTTAACTTGTTCAACTTTGGTATACGCTACATCTGCGGTATAAACACCGCAAATTGCGCGACCATTTTGATGAACTTGCAGCATCACATCTGTTGCTCTATCGCTATCCATATTAAAAAACGTCGTTAGTACTTCTATCACAAAGTCCATTGGCGTGTAATCATCATTATTTAAAATGACTTTGTATTTTCGCGGTGGTTGCAGTTTTTGCTTCTCACTATCGCGAACCGTATCTAAAACACCTGAATCTTTCATGCCACTCATAATTAAATATAGTCTTGTCTTTGGAACTCAAGCAAACTTGAATAAAAAATAAATTAAATGTTAAAAAAATAGTTTAAAACACTTGACTGATCGGCGAAATAAACTACAGTCAGTTGTAGATTGATTAAACCTTAGTCAGTCTATCAAACTATACGGTTTAGAATAACTAAATTAGTCAACTTATAGAAGGATGTAGAAGTATGGCTTGTGGTAAAGTCAAATGGTTCAATAATGCCAAAGGTTTTGGTTTCATCGTAGAAGACGGCTGCGAGAATGATATATTCGCCCATTACTCAACGATTGTAATGGACGGTTATAAAACACTTAAAGCTGGTCAAGATGTAACATTCGAATTGCAGCAAGGCCCTAAAGGCATGCATGCGACTAATATAGCGCCTAACGAAGAGTTAGTGTAGTTGTTTAGACGTTCGACTAAAGCGAGCGACCTGTAAAGATCCTCGCTTAATTCCTCTAAATTTATTTAATCTCAATTAAATTATACATTCAGACTCAAAGCTGGCATTTTTAATCTATTAGAAATTAAACGTACAGAATGAACAAAAACTGTCCTTCCTCTTGAAATTCTTTTTTAATACCCCCATGTTATACCCAAACCACCTCAAGATGCAGAATCCAGCGTTTCACAGGGGCTTAATATCAAGGCGTTACTTTGCAACAATGGCAGTCCCTTTTAAGAAGTAACAACGATGAGAGTAAGTGCCTGTGAAACGCCCAACGGGTTGGTTTAAAAGCGATTTATACTGCGTTATTGATTTTAACAATAGAACCACTATTATTTGCAATCAATGCCTTGCCTAAATCGCTTTTAATTCCAACTGAAACTCGCATCTTGAGATGGTTTGGGTATATATTTGTTATTAGCCCTTTGTTGCCAAGCTTGTTACACTCTTGGGTGCTTAAAAGCAGCCTCAAAAGGCCCTTTAAACACTAATAATTAGGCTAATGGCTAATTTACTTAGTTTATAAATAACATAAAATTAAATACAGTTCGTCAGGTGTGATTATTTAATCAACAGTATTAACACCTAACTGACTGATCATTGTCACGTCGTGCACGCATGATGGCGATGATATTTCTTTGCATTGTTGAATATGGCTCTTACGCCTACTATCTAGGAATGATGATGACATCAAAAATTATCTACACTAAAACAGACGAAGCTCCGGCACTAGCAACATACTCTTTGCTGCCGATCATCCAAGCATACACTAATGCCGCAGGCGTTGAAGTTGAAACACGTGACATCTCTTTAGCGGGTCGTGTTATTGCTAACTTTTCTGAGTATTTAACTGAAGAACAACGTATTGGTGATGCGCTTGCTGAATTAGGCGAGCTGGCTAAAAAACCTGAAGCAAACATCATTAAATTACCAAATATCAGTGCATCAGTTCCACAATTACGTGCTGTTATCAAAGAATTACAAGCAAAAGGTTACGCACTGCCAGACTACCCTGCTGAACCTAAAACAGATGAAGAAAAAGCAATTCAAGCAACGTACGACAAAATCAAAGGTAGTGCTGTAAACCCAGTATTACGTGAAGGTAACTCTGATCGTCGTGCTCCTGGCTCTGTAAAAGAATATGCACGTAACAACCCACATTCAATGGGTGCATGGAGCAAAGATTCTGCTTCAAATGTTGCGAGCATGAGCGAAGGCGATTTCTTTGGCTCTGAGCAATCAGTAACGCTTGATACTGCTACTGATGTACGTATTGAGCACGTTGCTGAAAATGGCGACGTATCTGTTCTTAAAGCAAGCACGCCATTACTTGCTGGTGAAGTGATTGACGCATCTTCAATCAGTATTACGAAACTACAAGCTTTCTTAGCGGCTGAAATCGATGCTGCAAAAGAAAAAGGCATTTTGTTTTCATTACATATGAAAGCAACCATGATGAAAGTATCTGATCCAATCATCTTTGGTCATGCGGTAAAAGTATTCTATAAAGACGTTTTTGCTAAGCACGGCGCTTTATTTGCTGAGCTAGGTGTTGATGTTAATAATGGTCTTGGTGATGTTTACGCTAAAATCCAAACATTAGACGATGCTAAACGCGCTGAAATCGAAGCTGATATTGACGCTGTATATGCTACACGCCCTGCAATTGCGATGGTTGATTCTGATCGTGGTATCACTAACTTACACGTACCAAGTGATGTGATCATCGATGCGTCTATGCCTGCTGCAATTCGTTCAAGCGGTCAAATGTGGAACAGTGAAGGTAAATTACAAGATACTAGCTTTGTCATTCCTGATCGTTGTTACTCTGGTGTTTATCAAGCAACAATTGATTTCTGTAAAGAACACGGTGCATTTGATCCAACCACTATGGGTAGCGTTCCTAACGTTGGCCTAATGGCACAAAAAGCTGAAGAATATGGTTCACACGACAAAACCTTTGAAGCACCAGCAAACGGTGTGATCCGTGTTGTTGATAGTGCTGACAACGTATTGCTACAACACACTGTTGAGCAAGGCGATGTATGGCGCATGTGCCAAGTTAAAGATGCACCAATCCAAGATTGGGTTAAATTAGCTGTAAACCGTGCACGCGCTACCGGTAACCCTGCTATTTTCTGGCTTGACGAAAACCGTGCGCACGATGCACAGTTAATCAAAAAAGTTAACGCATACTTGCCAGACCACGATACATCTGGCCTTGATATTCAAATACTTGCACCACTTGAAGCAACCCTATTCTCTCTTGCACGCATTAAAGATGGCCTAGATACTATTTCAGTAACAGGTAACGTATTACGTGATTACCTAACTGATTTATTCCCAATTCTTGAGCTTGGTACGAGTGCAAAAATGCTTTCAATCGTACCACTTATGAATGGCGGCGGTTTATTTGAAACTGGCGCGGGTGGTTCAGCACCGAAGCACGTTCAACAATTCGAAAAAGAAAACCACTTACGTTGGGATTCGTTAGGTGAGTTTTTAGCACTTGCGGCATCACTTGAGCACCTAGCTGTAAATACTGGTAACAACAAAGCACAAGTGCTAGCTGATACCCTTGATAAAGCAACAGGTACTTTCCTTGCTGAAAACAAATCACCGTCTCGTAAAGTGAAAGAAATTGATAACCGTGGTTCTCACTTCTTCCTATCTTTATTCTGGGCGCAAGAGCTTGCCAAGCAAAACGATGACAGTGAACTTAAAGCACAGTTCACACAAATCGCCAGTGATTTAGAAACCAACAAAGAACAAATCGTTAACGAACTTAACGATGCACAAGGCCCAGCTGTAAACATCGGTGGTTATTTCCAACCAAATGATGATGCAGCATTTAAAGCAATGCGCCCTAGCACAACATTTAACGATATCTTAGCTAAACTAGTATAAGTATCGATTTAAATTTAAAAGGCGCTCACTGTTAAAGTGAGCGCCTTTTTTGTGGCTTTTAAATAATGTTTTATTTTTCACTGATACAAAAAGCAAAAAGGCCGCAAATGCAGCCTTTAAATTGTTCAAGTTACTAAGCTGAACGTAGTTACTTAGTATATGCGCGAGGCATATCTGAGTCAGTAGTATAACGCTTACGAAGTTTATCTTGGCGTGCTTCAGTTGAAACTTCTTCGCCGTTAATAAACATTTTAGTTACGTGACTAGTAAAATCAAATGGGTCATCGTTCCACATCACTAAGTCAGCAGCTTTACCTACCGCCACACTACCGGCATTAATTCCAAATACATCAGCAACATTCGCTGTTATCGCTTTTAATGCACCCGCTTGTGTCATGCCATAAGAAACCGCATTACCCGCGTCAAAACGCAATTGATAAACATTGTGACTGGCATCGCCTGCGATCGACAACAACACCTTTACGCCTGCTTTTTCGAGTTTGCCTGCATTATCTAAACTCGCATGTAGCGAATCAAAACTGCCTGGCAAGCTCTCCATAGAACTTACAATGACTGGAACATTTGCTTGCGCTAATTGCTCTTTTACAACCACGGCATCTTGTGCGCCTGCAATCACTAAATTAAGTGAAAACTGTTGTTTTACTTTGATTAGCTCAATAATATCTGCGGCGCGAGAAGCCGTTACTAATAGTGGCATTTCACCCGCTAATACTTTATCGAGCACTTTATCTTCAGTGCTTGGTACAGCATCGTCTTTTTTATCTTTTTTGCTGGCTTTTTGTTGATGTGCTGCTAACTTATCAATCAAGTTTTTCAGCGACATTGCGCGCGAGCCTTTGCTTTTCTCACCTAAATTAACTACCAGCGCGACTTGCGTTTGCTTAACACTGTCAAACTCACCGCTTAAATCAACTACGCTGGCAAGGCCTGCAAAAATACTTTCTCCGCCATGAGGGGTGATCACATCACGGGTGATGCCACCTTTACGTGCATACGGGATCAAGCTTGAGTGAGCATTAAATGCTAGGCTTGGATCAAAATCGATCCCCGCTTTATCATCGCCAGCATCGCGAGAGCCAGCAACAGCGCCCACTTCAACTAGACCTAACTGATTCATGCTGCCAATAAATCCAGCTGTAACAATTTGCCCTTTGGCATCAATAATCGTATCAGCTTCGACTGTTGCAGGATTAATAGCAATAATTTTGCCTTCATCCATGATGATGCTAGCGCCTTGTAAAATACCTTGCTCAGTTGAGGTATGAACAGTGGCGTTGATGATCGCGACTGATTGGGCGTTCACCGCAGTACTTGCTAACAAACCAGCAGCAACTAGCGAGAGTGAAAATGAATGTGTTAATTTTGTCATCCTAGTTACTCCTTATTTTTGACCTAACATAAAATCGCTTTGTGCTTGGAATGTATCATCGTAGCGATCATACACTTTCGCACCATCAACAAATACTTGCTCAGCTTTAGCATAAACACTAAACGGACTTTGATTCCAAATTACCACATCAGCCTGTTTGCCAGCTTCGAGTGAACCGGTTTTATCAGCTATACCTAGCGATTTTGCAGCATTCGAAGTGATCCATTTAATTGCGTGCTGTTCTGAAATATTAAACCCATTATCGTTAGCGCGGTACATTACTTTACCGGCTTCTTGATTCAAGCGCTGGATAGTGGTGTCAGAGTCTGAATGAACAACAGCACAAGAATTTTTAACCGCATCAACAATCGCTACGTTCTCTTGTACCATGTCGTAAGCTTCCATTTTAAAGCCCCACCAATCAGGCCAAAGCGCAGCACATGAGCCGTTATCTGCAAGTAAATCAGCAATTTTGTATGCTTCAATACCGTGATGGAAAGTACCCGCGTGATAACCAAACTCTTTTGAAAGGTCAATCATCATTGCCATTTCTTCTGCTTTGTAACAATGATTGTGGATCCTAACTTCGCCTTCTAATACACCACGCAATGTATCGTATTTAATATCACGATGCGGCACCTCTGGATTTTTACCTGCTGCATAATCAGCATCGTATTTATCCCACGCGCGTTTATATTCAGCGGCGCCTATCCAAGCCTCACGATAACCGGCCATATTGCCCATTCGTGTTGATGGTAATACCCCTTTACGCCCGTAAACACGCTTAGGGTTTTCACCACAGGCCATTTTTAAACCATACGGTGCGTCAGGGAACTTCATACCCTGCATCGTGTGCGATGGAACATTTTTTAAAGTAACCCCACGACCACCAAATAAATTAGCTGAGCCGGGTAAAATTTGTAATGCGGTAATACCGCCTTCACGCGCGCGGTTAAAGCCAGGGTCTTGCGGCCAAATTGAATGCTCAACCCACACTTCGGCAGTATTTGGGCTGGTCATTTCATTGCCGTCCTGATGAGATTCAACAGAAGGGCTTGGGTATGCTCCTAAATGTGAATGTACATCAATAAGCCCAGGTGTAACCCATTTACCTTGTGCATCAATAGTCAAATCAGCTTGTGCAGTTAGATCTTTACCGACTTGTTGCACTTTTCCGTCAACAAGTAATACATCGGCTTCTTCTAAACGCTCACCTGTACCTGTTAGTACTGTTGCATTGGTGATAAGCGTCGTGGTTGATTTAAGTACCTTATAGGTACTTGGATATGGATTTTTATTGATTGTTACTTTGTCGTCTTGTGGGCCGTTGTCTTGGCAGCCGGCAATCGCCACACCAAGTGCAACAACCAACAATGAAGGAGCAAATTTTTGCATCATATTAGTCTCTGTTGTTGTTTTTTTGTTACTTTATATAAACACACAACATAAAGCTAAAAAATCAGCTAGAGCTGCATTTATATAAGATGAATGTTATTTCTTAATATAATTGTTATACAGTTGCTCAAGTGCAGCTTCTGTTGTCAAACTTGGATCTTTACTAATAAAGTGCTTAACAGTTCGAGTTACGAAGTCTGAATTTTGTTTATGCAATTTTGAAAAATCCTTAATTAGGCAATCGCCATCTTTAGCGGCAGTCACTTTATCGTGACGATGACGATACTGACTCAAGGCTTTATTAAAATCACCTTGGTAATCTTCTACTAAAATTTTATAAAAATCACTTTTTTGTACTTTTAATTCGCTAATACAATAATTTAAAGCTTCTTTAAAATCAGTAAAAATGGCGCCTTCGACATCAAACTCAGCCGTTTTTTCTCGCACTGTGACCTTGGCTTCTTCGGTTGCATAACTAAAACCACTAAACGCCAAGCGCTCTGCGGCTTCTTTTCCTAACGCCATACCCGCTTTAATGCTATGTGCAAACTCATCACTCATATCGCTAAGTTCATTCTCATGCCACATATTATAAACCCGCAGTGGTTTAGCATATTTGGCACCGAGTTTGTTTTTTAACTTAGTAAAGCGTTCATCAATCGTCATTAAGCGCTCGTTATGCAATATTGCATAGCATTCATAGCACGCTGGAATACTAATAAACTCAGCTTCTTCACCTAAATCAATAATGCTTTGTAGCATATGCAATGGCGGGCAATGATCGCGCTCAGTCGCTTCACAGCCACAATAAAAGCAACGGTTAAAATTATGCTGTTCACAGGCGTATGCTTGCTGATAATAACTCGCCAATGTTTTACTCACAGAGTCTCCTAATAGACAGGTATTTGATAATCAAGACGATCATAACAGGGTTGAAAAATATGTCAGTAATGCTGCACAACAAAGTGCAATGACTCTAAAGTAAATAGCATGTAAAACCTATGAAAGCAGATTGAAAAACAACCAAAAGCAATAAAAAAAGTGAAAAATAATTTGTTTGAAACATGTCAAAAAACACACATTAAATCATTTACTATCAGATAGTTAGTTATTATAAAACACATCCACACACGGTGTTACATCTTGTCGATTTTCATTTACAGCTTTATTTAAAAATAAAGCTAATATTTAACTCGTCAACAAGCAGACATACCAAACCACTGGAGAATGATGATGAATACTTTAACAACTACACTTTGTACAACGTTACTTTTAAGCTCAGCAGCACTTACTACAACCAATACTGAAGCAGCACAATTTGTTGCAGCTGATAATAGCCCTGGCACTCAAATTTGTATGGCTGTGAGCTCCAATAAACGTTTGCAACTTAATGCAACAATGAAAGACTTACGTATTAGCAAAACAACCGTAACCAATAAACTACGTTGTAACAACTTGAGTATCGCAAAATTTGCGGGAACTTACGGTTTTAATAAAACGGCAAAGTATCTAAACCTTGAAACGACAACGGGTACCTCAATTCAAGATTTAGCAAAACTAGACCAACAAACAATTATGGTTGTTGCCGGTTCTAAGTAGTATGGCTAAGCAATATCAAATTTAAGCAGGCGAGTCGTTGGCCTGCTTAAAATTAATTTATATAATTGCAGCAATCAGGCCAAACAAACCACCGAATACCCCGCCCCATACAACTAACCAGCCTAAATGCTCACGGATCATAGTTTGTATAATATCTTTGACCATTTTTGGTGTCAGCTCGTCTAAACGCTCATCAACTAAGCCAGAAACCGTGTTAAACAACGAATCACTTGCGAGTCCTGATTGCGTTAATTTTTCATTCACCAAGCTTTTAAACTCATCGGTTTCGCTCATATTAAGTAATGAACCACGCATTTTGTCAATAAATGCTTCGCGCATCGGCTCAACCGCGGCACTACCACCAAACATCGCTAACATGCTACCAAATTGGGAGTGCTCAATAACGTCAAGTAAGCTATCAAAAGCAGGATTTAAATCGACTTCATTGATCACTGGCTGTAGATCAACATTGATATTTTTGTTGCCTAACAATTGAGATATTTTTTGCTCTGAAAAGAACTCGGTTAAAATAAGATTTTTAATCGCCACTTTAAACCCTGCAAACTTCAGCTGGATCACGCCCGACCCATATAACAAAGGTACTTTTTCAAATAACATATGCACTGCGAGTAAATTAGTCACTGCGCCTGAGAGTGCAAATAAGCCGATTGACAGTACAATTGCTTGGTCAAATAGAAAACCCGCCACCACTAAAATCCCGGCAATTACATTGGTAATAAGGCTTTTATTCATCATTCTCTCCACTTGGTTGTTGCATAAATCTAAGCGCGCGCTTACAAAATATTAATTTTACTCTCAAGAGTTTGTTTATTTAACTACTTTTTGCCATAGTTTAACTATCTGTATAAAAGGTGAACAATGCTATGTGGAATACGGTTAACGAACAGATAAGCCAAGCTATGCATTTTGACTTTAAACACACTATAAAACGCCAACTGCAAAGCCCTAATAACGATAAATTATTTCAACTCAGTGATGGTATACACCAGTATTTTGTAAAAGTAGCCCATCGTAGTGACTTAGAGCGATTTGAAAACGAAGCCCACAATTTACAACTGCTCACTAAAGAGAGCTTATTTATGGTGCCAGATTGTATCACTACAGGTGCTAATATTGAGTTTTCATTTATCGTTTTAGAATGGCTTGAACTTGACCAACAACCTCATACCAACTGGCATATTATGGGTAGCCACCTTGCAAGCCTGCATCTGAAACATCGCCAAGCCATGTTTGGTTTTGATCAGGATAATTTTATTGGCCCAACAACTCAGCCCAATCGCTGGCATAAAAAATGGAATATATTTTTTGCCGAAGAGCGCATTGGCTGGCAGCTCCAATTACTGCATGAAAAAGGCATTGATCTCGTTGACAAAGATTACTTTGTCGCCCTGATAAAAGACATGCTACATGGTCATACCGTAAAACCATCATTGTTGCATGGCGATTTTTGGCGTGGCAACATGGGATTTATTCAATCAGTACCGAGTGTATTTGATCCGAGCTGCTATTATGGTGATCGGGAAGTTGATATTGCCATGAGCGAGCTGTTTGCTCCTTTACCTGACGCTTTTTACATCGCCTATAACAAGCATTACCCACTAACACAGGGCTATGAGCAACGTAAGTTAATTTACCAGCTTTACCCTATTTTAAATCATGCAAATATCTTTGCCGGCCACTATCTTACTGAAGCTAAACAAAAAATAGAACTACTACTGAAATAAGGTCGTTTTTATTGTCAAATAGATGTCATAAATGAATAAAGCAGACTATATTTAGGTATCGCTTAATGTTGAACAACCCCAGCAATGACAGGCGCTAGCGTTCAATTGTGGGGGGCATAACCATTTATCAGCAGCGATAAATAATTACCTTTTATTGCTCTGCTTTGTAAGGTTGAATCATTTATGAAAAACCAACTCTCACAACGGATCTGCTGCCCACATTGTGGCCATCATATTCATATTACCCTTGATGCTAGTGATGGCGATCAAGATTACTTCGAAGATTGCGCAGCATGCTGTAACCCTATCCATTTTAATATGCATATTGACTATGCTAACAGCAAGGTAGAGTTACATATAGACAGCGATGACGAACAAATATTTTAGCCTAGCATTTATATTTGACTACGAAGCCTGCTGCCGTAAGTAGTTTTCGACCGTATTGATGATGGTATAAGTTTGTTGATCAACTTCGATATTTAGCGCATCACCAATTACAGCCTTACCAATATTGGTAATAGCTAATGTCTCTGGGATCAAATGCAGCCAAAAGCCCTGCTCATCGGTTTCACCGACCGTGAGACTAGCGCCATTGACTGATACAAAACCTTTATACATCACATACTTTTGCCATTTACTTGGTAAGCACAACTGTATTTTACAATTATCTTGTGTATGAATAATATTTTCAATCTGGGCGGTGCAGTGAATGTGACCAGATACAATATGCCCACCTAACTCAGTACCAAAAGTCATAGAGCGCTCATAGTTAACGGTACTGCCAGCAATAAGCTTTCCTAAGTTAGTTAACTGTAATGTTTCGTCAATTACATCATAGTGAACCTGAGCAAGCGGTTGATCAGAGATATTTTCTACTTTAACAACCGTTAAACAGCAACCATTAATGGCAACGCTGGCACCTAACTCAAGTTTTGTAACATATTGCTTTGCTACAGCGAGCACTAAACGCATCACACCTTGCTGCTGGTTAGTCGAAATCACCGTCGCTTGTGTTTGCACAATTCCTGTAAACATAAATCAATTCACCTTTTATTACCTAAAGTAGATACTATTCATATTATTTAACGCTTTAGTTTACCCGATCCACGTTATTATTACTGTAATCAATAACATTGACTCATCGCTATAATTTTTGATTCTGTGCTTTATCGATTACACTATCTGCCTCTTCAGTTTACGTAGTAAGTGATATGACTTTTTGTAGTTGGGAAGCCAAACGGTTAGTTTCTCTGGCAATCCCCGTTTTTTTAGCACAAGTAACCTTAGTTTTAATGTCAGTGGTCGACACCATCATGGCAGGACAAGTGAGTCCTACCGATTTAGCAGCATTGTCAATTGCAACCGGCGTATGGAACCCCGCCATGTTGGCTCTGCAAGGCATATTATTAGCCCTGACTGGCATAATTGCGCAATTTTCCGGCGCTAACGATAAAACCGGCATCAGCCATTACTTTCAACAAGGCTTGTACCTAGCTGGTGTATTGAGTGTTATCGGTTTATCTATTGCCTATTTTGCCGATATTATTATTCTCAAACTCGATACCAGCCCTGCTATCGCCAATATGGCCTATGACTATATTCATTTTGTAAAATGGGGCATTATTGGATTTTTAGTGTTCAGTGTTTATCGTAATATTACCGAAGGCATGGGGATGACAAAGCCGGCTTTTTATATCAGCTTAATTGGTTTAGCCATCAATATCCCAGCCAACTATGTGTTTATTCACGGTATGTTTGGTATGCCCGCACTCGGTGGTGCAGGCTGTGGGATTGCCACTGCATTGGTATTTACTGCCATGGCCATCGCACAAGTTATTTATTGCCAGTTAAGTAAAAAAGTAGATGCCAAAACATTATTAGCAAACTTTCAAGCACCGCAATTACCAACCATGTGGGCAATTACTAAGGTGGGCATACCAATCTCACTTGCTACATTTTTTGAAGTCACTTTATTTGCCTGTATTCCTTTATTCATTGCGCACTTAGGTGCGGTTGCGGTAGCCGGCCATCAGATTGCTGCAAGTGTCACAACCTTGCTGTTTATGATGCCGCTGAGTTTATCTATTGCGATCAGTATTCGGATTGGCAATTTATACGGCCAACATCATTTTGAGCAGCTTAAAAAGGCTATTTCAACAAGCTATATTCTAGCCATGATCATTGCCATTATACTTGCTGCCATAACCTTCTTTGGCCGTGACGTGATCAGTCAACTTTATACAGATGATGCACGTGTTATTGCCTTAGCAACGTCAATCATGATTCTAGCGTGTATTTATCAACTACCTGATTCCTTACAAGTAGCTGCCAACGGTATATTAAGGGGTTTAAAACACACAGCACCGATTTCGTATATAACCTTTATATCTTACTGGTTGATTGGTTTTTCACTGGGTTTTGTTTTAGCACGCACCGATTTAATAGTGCCAGCAATGGGCCCGCATGGTTTTTGGGTAGGTATCATCGTCGGCTTAAGTGTAGCCGCAGTGCTATTAATGCTCACTGTCGCGAATAGATTCAAACATGAACCACTTAAAAGCGCTTAAAAAATCGCACCAACAAGGTAACCAAACGTCGCAGTTTGGTTACCTTTGTAGTTTACTGTGCTGTTTACTGCTACTTTGTGCATGCACAGATAAACCCGCTGATGTGTATTTAGAATATCAGCAGCGCCTCGCGAATGCGTTAGATAAGCCAACTCCTGATACAGCAAAACTTACCAATGTTGCGCTATCAGCTGTTAGCAACAACAAACCAACAAATGCACAACAGTTGAGCATATTGCAACTGGCACAACTTTCACACTGTAAACTCAATACCCTTATTGCTGAACATAATAGTCAACTAGGAAAACTCGCCTCTCCTGCTAGCCAGTTAATATACCAGCTTCAATTTATTCAATTTGCACCACAGTGCTTAGATAGTCTAGAACCTGATTCAAAAAGTTATCAAGCCATAAGTAACGAATTACATAATAAAAAACAACAGTTATTAGATCAGTTCAAGCAGCTACTTTATAAAGACCCAGAACTAAAACGCACATGGCAGCTAACCGGCTATACACTTGATACAAACTTAGCCGGCCTTGTAGAAACCGAACTTGCGCTGCAAAGCCTAGTGAATTTAAAACAGCAAATAATACAGCAGCAATATGCACAAATAGACTCTCAAGCGCTCTACCCGCTACTGGCGCAATTACGCCAGTTTAACTTCAATCAAGCTTTAATAAGCGCAGTACGCCAACAAACACAGCTAAATAATAGTACTAGTAACTTTTTAGCGAATATTGAGCTAAGCACACTATGCAACCCGCTAAAAAATAAACGCCAAGCACAGATCCTCAGCAACGTATTCAAGAAGTATTACTTGCAGCAGTTACAACCCTATCAGGCTCAACTATCAGGTGCTTTAGAGCGCCTAATGCCGTTGTATCAAGCATTATGGCAAGACTCCAGCCCAATACAACCGCAACTAACGGCATTACTAAGCCCAGCACAGCCAAGTAATATACTCACAGCATTTAAAGAATCCACCAAAACACACGTTATTTGGTGGCAAAAATTTTATAAAACGTGTGAAATCAGCCCAATATGAATAAAAAAACGGCAAACGAACTAAAAAAAGCGTTTCTCGCTTGATTCACTTCAGCGCACGCTATATATTAGCGACCGTTGTTAAGCAATTAGCACAACTTAAATTTATGATACGACCGTAGCTCAGTTGGTTAGAGCACTACCTTGACATGGTAGGGGTCGGTGGTTCGAATCCACTCGGTCGTACCAAATTTAAGTAAATTTTAAATAAAAGTACTATTGTAAGAAAAAGCACTACCCACTCTTGATCACCCGGTCCTGAGGACAGTAGTTCGAATCCACTCGGTCGTACCAAATTTAAGTAAAAGTCCCATTCAAATATATTGTACGACTGTAGCTCAGTTGGTTAGAGCACTACCTTGACATGGTAGGGGTCGGTGGTTCGAATCCACTCAGTCGTACCAATTCAAGTAAAAACAAAAATCAGCCTAACCTACTTTATAAATCTTAAGTAAACTACAACTCAGCTGATTAGAGCACTACCCACTCTTGATCACCCGGTCCACAGGTCTGTGGTTCGAATCCACTCAGTCGTATCAATTCTGAATAAATAAATTAAAAAATGCCCGCCACGATTTGACTCTACACAGAAGATCAATGATTCAAATATTAAATACCCTGCTCTTTCCTTCGCCATACAAATGCGCTTGATTGCTTATTGAAAATAGTAACATTTTCATATTCATCACTTGCTCTGCCAGCTAAGCCATAGCATACATGTAGTGGTAATAGATGCTCTTCTCGCGGATGACAATAACGTGCATGAGGCGCTTTATGCCAGTTTTGCATCATTAAATTACGCTTTGGTTCAGGCAAGGTGTTATCACTTAAGGTCGATCGTAGCCACTGTTCAAATTCGTGGTTATTGATTTGGCTCTGCTGATTATCCTGCGCGAAAAATGCCTGCATGTTATGAAACGAAAAACCAGAGCCAATAACTAATAAGTTTTCATAATCCAAAGATTGCAACGCTTTACCGATTGCTAAGTGCTGTGCAGCATCTAAGTTATTCACTAGTGATAGTTGAATCGCGGGTATATCGGCTGCTGGGTACATTAATGTTAAAGGCACATACAAACCATGATCGTAACCGCGATGATGATCTAACTTCGCTTCAATACCAGCATGTTGTAACACTTGTTGTACTTTTTCAGCTAACTTGGGCTCTCCCTGACTTGGGTATTGCACTTGATAGGCAGCTGGCGGAAAACCATAATAATCGTAAATCATCCCCGGTGCTGCATTGGCAGTAATAGTCGCTACTGACTCTTCCCAATGAGCGCTAATTAATAAAATGGCACTTGGTTTTTTTAGCGTGCTTGCAAGTGATTTTAAATAAGCAACCAATTGTGTATGGTTTGATTCATTTAACAGTGGCATTGGGCCGCCACCATGAGAGATAAATGCAATGTCTACATTATTCATAGTTACTCCAAACAAGCTCACTTAACATGAGCAAGTAAACCTTGATAGTTAAACTAACGCAAAGCTAAGACGCGGATTTATCCGTAATCCACGTCATTTCATAATAGTGATTAAACATGCTTGGACTGTAACTGCCTAGACGTTAATTTATTCGCTATAAAGTTATCAATACTAAAACGACCACCACCTTGTAATGTTAGCGCAATCAGTACTACAAACAGTGTCAGTGCATATTCGTAGCCGTTATTTGCCATAAACAAGCCATTGTCTATATGTACTGAAAAAATAGCCACTAGCATGGTAAATGCTGAAATAAGTGCAGCAGGACGCGTCAATAACCCAAGTAATAATGCTAAACCGCCAAAAAATTCAGCACTGCCTGCGAGTAATGCCATTAAATAACCTGGAGTAATACCGATACTCGCCATCCATTGACCTGTTCCTTCCAGACCATAACCACCAAACCAAGCAAACAATTTTTGTGATCCATGTGCAGCTAAAATCAAACCAATTGGCGCGCGAAGTAGTAAAGCGGCAAGTCCTGCATCTGATTTTAGTATCGTGTTTATTAGTTTCATTATTTGTTCCTCTTTAGCAAAGTATTTATTTACGTTTTAATTAGACCCTGTTGGGATAAGTACACTTTACTATCAATGTCATGGCGGAGTAAGATGACAAATAAAGAATGATTAACAACAAAATGTTGTTAATCAATTTAAATATGAGAAAAATTATGGATAGAATTGATGCAATGCGGGCCTTTGTATCTGTGGTGATCGAAGGTAGTTTTAGCAATGCAGCAACAACCTTACAACTTTCACCACAATTGGTTAGTAAGTACGTTTCTAAACTAGAAGAACGCCTTGCTGTACGGTTACTTAATCGCACTACCCGTAAAGTGAGCCTCACTGAAGCTGGCACTCATTATTTTCAGCATGCGCAACAGATATTGTTAAGCATTGATGAAATGGATTCACAATTAGGGGGCTTACAGCAGCACCCAACCGGAACTCTGAGAATAAGTGCTCCGGTGTCGTTCGCGTTAAAACACATGGGTAAATTAGTGACTGAGTTCCAATCACATTACCCTTTTGTTAATGTTGATTTGCAACTGAACGACCGCAAAGTTGACATTGTTGATGAAGGTTATGATGTAGCACTGCGTATTGGTCGACTCAAAAGTTCGTCTTTGATTGCCAAGCAGGTCGCGCCCATTAGATTAATTTTATGTGCCTCACCTGACTACCTTGAAAAACATGGTACTCCTGAAAAACCTGAAGATCTAAAAAACCACCGATACTTGCATTATAGCTATACAGAAATGGATACTAAAGACGAAATATATCAGTGGTTACGGGTAAAAAACACGCAACGTAGTAGCGAGTTTCAAAGTAATAATGGGGATGTATTAGTTGATTGTGCTATCGCCGGTGCAGGGATCGCATTACAGCCTACATTTATCGCCAGTGAAGCCATTAATAGTGGCAAGTTGATCGAAGTTTTACCTCAATTTGCAACGGGAGCTGTTGGTTTATATGTTGTTTATGCCCACCGAAAATTACTACCACATAAAATCAGGTGTTTTATTGATTTTATTAACGGATACTATGGTACGCCGCCATATTGGGACAAAGCAATCGTTTAATCAGTAAAGCCAAACCGCAGTGTAAGCATAATTAAACTGCGTTTTGACTCACCTAAAATTAACGCAAAATCACCAGCGGCAGTTGGGTGTTTTCTATCATTTTTAGGGTATTACTGCCCAAAAAAGCATGTGCTATTTTTGAATGCGAAAAGGCCCCCATCACCAGCATTTCTATTTCATTTTTAGCTTTATATGCCATTAAAGAACTAAAAATATTACCTTCTAAAATACTTGATTTGACTTCAAAACCACTTTCAATAAGCAACGCTTCGGTGCGTTTAAATTTTTCCAACAAATCATGTTTGCCATTTTCTACAGTCACCAAATGACACGTTAAATGATGCAACAAGCCACCAGCAATAATCTGTTTAACCATTTTATCTGCTGTTTCTCGTCCATCATAAGCAAGCATAAAGTTGTTCGGCTCACTAAAGTGACGATTGGCAATTAAAATAGGTGTATGAACATGGCGAATAACCTGCTCAATATGCGACCCAATAGCTTTAAAATTCTGTTCGTGAGTTTTACCGCTTCGGCCAATAACAATCAGTCGCGCTGCATCTTCAAGGTCGCAAATTGCCTCAACAATACCGCTATGGCGCTGCTTACTTTCAATTGACTTACACCCTTGTTGGCTAGCAAATACAATCGCGTGCTCTAACATTTCTTTGCCTATTTGCAATGCTAATTTACTGCGTTGCTCATCCAGTGTCGCCATCTCTGATAATAATGCTGTAGTTGCACCAAAACCAATTATGCCACTTAAGTCGTCAATCACAGCTGCGTTTTGTTTTTCTATGGCATGCAAAAATAGCATCGATTTATTAAGTTTCTTGGCCGCCCAAATCCCCGCCTTACACACATCATCTGTGTAAACTGAGCCATCTATACAAGTAATAATTTTATTCATTGTGTTCTCCTTAATGGCCTGCCATGAGTTTTTCAACTTCTTCAGGGTCATTGTGAACGCCAAATTTGTCAACAATCGTTGCTGTCGCGTCGCTCATACCAATAATCTCGACCTCTGCACCTTCGCGTCTAAATTTAATTACAACTTTATCAAGCGACGACACTGCCGTAATATCCCAAAAATGCGAATGGGTTAAGTCAATCACTACTTTAGCAACGACCTCTTTAAAGTCAAACGACTCAATAAACTGCTCTGAGGATGCAAAAAACACCTGTCCAACAACCTGATATACTCGTTCATTAGCCGATGATTGCGCTGGCTTTACAACCATAAAACGACCAATTTTATTGGCGAAGAATAGTGTCGCCAATAGCACACCAACCAATACTCCCATGGCCAAGTTATGCGTTGCGACAACAACAACGACCGTGGCAACCATTACGATGCTACTTGATAATGGGTTTTTCTTTAAATCTCGCAGTGAACTCCAAGAAAAGGTGCCAATCGACACCATTATCATCACGGCAACCAATGCCGCCATTGGGATTTGCTTTAGCCATTCATCTAAAAACACCACCATAAGCAGCAGAAAAGTACCCGCGGTAAAACTTGATAAGCGGCCACGGCCCCCTGATTTTACATTAATGATCGACTGGCCAATCATCGCACAGCCGGCCATTCCTCCCATTAAACCTGAACCTATGTTCGCGATCCCTTGACCTTTACATTCACGATTTTTATCACTAGCGGTATCGGTTAAGTCGTCAACAATTGTCGCTGTCATCATCGACTCCAATAAACCAACGACAGCAAGGCCAAATGAATAAGGAAGAATTATTAGCAGTGTGTCGAGGTTGAAAGGCACATCAGGCCATAAAAATATTGGTAAGGTATCTGGTAACTGGCCCATATCGCCAACAGTTCGAATCTCAAGTCCTACCAACATTGCAACCAAAGTTAAAACCACGATACACACTAGTGGTGATGGAATTGTTCTGCCTATCACCGGTAAGTAAGGGAATAAATAAATGATCCCAAGACCCGCAGCCGTCATCGCATAGACATGCCATGTTACATTCGTCAGCTCCGGCAGCTGTGCCATAAAGATAAGAATTGCCAACGCATTTACAAAGCCTGTAACCACGGAGCGAGACACAAAGCGCATTAAACTCCCCAGTTTTAAATAGCCTGCAATAATTTGTATCACACCGGTGAGTAATGTCGCCGCCAAAAGGTATTCTAAACCATGCTCTTTAACTAAGGTAACCATCAGTAAAGCCATAGCGCCAGTAGCAGCAGAAATCATCCCTGGTCGTCCACCCACTATCGAAATAACCACGGCAATACAAAATGAAGCATACAAACCGACTTTAGGATCCACGCCCGCTATAATAGAAAAAGCAATCGCTTCTGGTATTAGCGCAAGCGCCACCACAGTACCTGCTAATAAGTCCCCTCGGATGTTAAAAAGCCAATCTCGTTTTATTTTTTCTAACATAAAAAACCTTGTCATGTAGTTAACATTAACGCGCATACAGCAGTCAATAAAACACCGACAATGCTTTACTAAACGATGACAACCGCATTTTCATTAATGTTTTTTTATTTATTAAAACGGCACATAAATGCCTACCAATGTTTGGTATATAGGTATCACGCAGCGGTGATTTAGAGGAGGAATAACTTAGGGCGGCGTTAAACGCAAAACATTGTTCCTTATGTAGAATGAATAAATTATCGTCTTTATTCTTGCATCTAACGTATTTTTAAGCAAGCCAAGTAACTTTTGTGTAGGCGCTGATAGCTGCTGTTACTCCTTACCTTGCCAATAAAAACACATAAAAAACATGCCATCATTTACCCGTTCCTTTTCAAACGGCTGCAACGATAAACATTGCCAATGCATTTTAGTTATCGTCTTTTTAAGTTGTTAAATGCATATATGCGACTAAGCTTTAGTAATAATTACGAAAACTTATCAAATAAATGAAAAAGTACTTAGTCTTTTTATTGTTATTTTGCGGGTTCACACAGGCAACTATGACCCCTGTTAGTTACCAAGTGGGTAAGCAAACAATCATTGCGCCAGCAGTACGATATGAATATGGTTATGCCTATAACATTGGTGGCAAAAGGCTTTTAAAACTAGTCACGTTAAATTGGGCTCCTTATATCGATGAATCATTGTGCAACAATGGCTGGCTGTTTCAATTAACCGTTAAACTGTTGCTGCAAAAAGGCTATGGTGTGCATATTGAATTTTTTCCATGGGCGAGAGCGGTTAGAGCAGCCGAGTTAGGAAAAGCGGATATTTTATTTCCCGAGTATTTTATTGATGATGCCATTATGTCAGATAATAGGCCGAGTAAAACACGCAATGATTTACTGGCTTTATCCTCAGCGGTTCCTGGTGGTAATTTGTCACTGATCGCACTCAGAGGTAATAACTCAAACTATAACGGCAGTTTAGAGTCAATAAAAGATCAAATTATTGGTGTGGTCCGATCATATAAAAACACCCCTGAACTCGATGAGCTGATTGATTCAAAAAAAATTAATACCATTATTGCCAATAATGAGTATCAGCTAATTCATTTACTAATGAGCCTGAGAGTCAACCTGATTGTAGCCGATTATGATGTGTTAATTGCCAGTATTGAAAAATCTGTCGCTTCAGCAAAAGAAAAGCAACAAATGAAAAACGCTCTGGTTCCATTATCCCCTGCTCTCGCTTACAAACCATTGTATTACATGGTAAGTAAAGCAAATCCACAGTGGCAGGAAATTTTAGCCGATCTCAATAACGAGATAAGTAAAATGAAAGAGCAAAGAACACTTTTAGCCTATATCGAAAAAAATAAGCAACAGTGTAGCCGATAATAGTAAAGCGCTTAAATATTAGCAAATAAGCGCCTTTATACTACTAAAACAACGACTCAAATGTCCCATCAGGAAATAATATACCAGGCACCCCTCTTACCGCTGTTACATCTGCGATTTGTGTATCGCCAAAATATAATCCACCACTGTAGTTGCGACCTTTTTGCTTAACATCTAACCAGCGACCTTGAGCACCGTGGATCACAGCATTAATATTATTGCCTACTGTACGTAAGTTAATTTCAAGTGCTCTATTCTTTAGCCGTAAGGCAATCTCTGCATTGGTAATATCAGCTAAACGATTCAAACGACCAACATAAGCAAACTGAAAATCCGGTGCGCCATTTAATGGCGTTATCAATTGCACAGCAAATGCAAGATTCTGTGTAGCTTCATTTATAAATGGCGTTGCTTCGATTGCTTGTAAGTTAAACTGTGTCGTTTGATTTTCACTAACAAGCTGACCTTTAAAGTCAAAACCAGATACCACTGTCACAAGCTCTTCAAAAGGAGTAACGAAGCGATCGGCGTTTAGCTTTATGTCACCTGTTAACACACCGCTATTGGCGTTTTCTAATGATACCGTTGTCTCTATATTCAGCTGCCCGGTTGTTTCACTTTGATCATTTGAAAATGGATCGTCAGTACCATCAAACGACAGCACTAAATCACTCACATCGGCGTTTAGTTGAGTATCTTGGCCTATCACTTTAGCACTCATAATACCGGAGACTTTATTACCCAACAGTCCACTTACTTGCCATTGTGGAATATTCAAATCTAGTTGTACGTCATGATCATCATACTGGCCACTAATAGCCCAAGAATAAGGGGATTGTTGGTAGTTTATTGTCAGTCCCTGTAAATTATAAACTCCTGCGTCGGTATTATTTAATGGCGAAAAATTATAGAGCACGTCATAAAGCACATTCCCTAAAACGATAATAGCTTGTTGCGAGTCTTCGCCTAATATTGTTTCAAATTCAGTCAGCTTTTGTTTGAGCTCATCACTGTACGTTTGCTCTTGTAAGCGTGCCACACCTATTATATTACGCACATCTTCGAGTAACTCACGAGAGTGTAATTGCTCTTCATCTCGTTCTTGTGGCGAAATATTGCTAGCACTCCCAATCATAATGAGCTGTTGTTTGACCTCTCCAACGACGGATTGCAATAATTGATTACCATCTTCATTAAGTAAATTCTCTGACACATAGCGATCTGCAAAAGTACGATAAAGTGGCAAACTTGCTAACTGGGCCTGTTGTTCTACCACCGTATTATTGGCTGTATTTAAGCTCGCCTCGATATCCGCAGCTCTTTTTAAGATCACACCAAAAGTCAGTGCATTAGTAAGTACCTCAGCTTCAAGGTTGTCATTTAGTTGGCTGTGAGTAAGGTGATAAAAAGGTGTCGCACTCAAGCTCTGCGTGGTTATGCTTATGTCTAAGTTATTGTCGCTAATCACTGAGCTGATCGGTGATAAATAGACCTTATTTTCGCCCGGAGCTGCAAAAAAATCAGCACGATAACTTAATGTCATATCCATCACTTCTTGATAATCAATACGACGATTGGCATTCCCATCATTCGGATTATTTCTCACTGTGCGACCACAACCTGCAAAACTTGGACATGTTAACGTCGTTGCATTTGAGGTAAATTCAACATGATGAAAATTTAAAGTTGTGGCTGATAAAGTAACATCGTTAATATCTGCAACGTCAATATTTTCTATAGAGCCCGTGTTATCATTTATGATCGTTAATGTACCCGCAGTGGATTGCCAAGGAGCAATATAAAAGCTTACCGTAGAAGACGTTTCCAGCATGGCCGGTAAAGTGTCTGCTGTGCCATTATCTGATGAGCCACCACAACCAACTAATGACATAAGTAAACTAACTGATATAAGTTTTTTAAACATCACAAGTCCTTAAAACGCTAACTTCAGGTACCAATTTACATTGGCATAATACGCTTTATCAATATCGAGATTATCAGTCTGTATATTGAAACCAAAATAATCGTTCTCGATACCAAGCAAAAATGCTTCACTTTTTATTTCATAACCACCAATTACTGCCCAATGATCCCAAAAGTGCATGCGTGCTTTTAATTGAGAAAACGTATCTTGATCAAATTGTTTAACCATCAGCTCAGTAGAAAACAAATCGTTAATGCGATAATCTGCATAAACTTTGATACGCACCGGCATATCAAATTTATGCGTGACTTCGTTGCCATACTCAGACGTTGCTAAGCGTACTGTTGGCTCAGTGACAATATCCCCATCATCGTTTTCAGTAAACGGGACCTCTGTTGTATAACCATTTGCAAAACCGCTTTTTTCATACTCAGTTTCATACAGTAAGTCTTGTGCAAGTAGCCCAACGCTTAAATCATGGTTTATTTTCCAATTAACCGCTAAATCAACGCTGTACCCTAAGCCGGATGGGTTCTCATCTGGAGTAAATCGCTTAAATAAAATATCTTTCGAAAAATAAGAGTCGACTGTTAATGCGCCTTGGATCTCATCACTATAGACTGTGCCTTCGACTTTCAGATCTTGAAAATGCGTACTAGCAAAAACCGTTAATTTAGGCGTTATTGTTAATGCGTCAGAGTCTAAAAATTTGAAATCATATGAAACAAACAACCCATTGGTGGTTGATTGCTTACCGTCTAGGTAATAAACATAATTTCTATCTTCAAAAGGCAGGTCATTTTTTTCAGTATGCAAATAACGCGCGGTATCCGCATCAAAGCTTAAAACATAATCAAAGCGGCTTTGATAACCGACTTTAAAATTTCCATAGCCAACACCAAACTCAAAAACATTATAAGTAAAGGCGCTATCACCGGATGTTAATGGAGCATCAAAATCATCTATAAATGCTTTAACTGGTTGGGTCTCTGTGTACACTTCTGAATCGAATGTGGTAAAGACTTGAAACTGCTCTGCAGCGTAACTAATAGGGGTAATTAAAAAAGCGGAAAATCCTAACGTGAGAATTTTTTTTTTCATACTTATTTCACTTGTTATTATTTTAGCTAAGAGGGAGAGTACTCTCCCTCTTAAAGTTACTTTTACTTAGACGAATCTAAGAAAGTAATATCTGTGTAATCGATGACTTCGCCATCATAATATTTAACAGATATACCATTTGTTATTTCTGTAACCTGTCCGAATTCCGTAATCATATTATTGAAATTAGCATTAACAGACCCAGAGAAATCTTCACCATCTCGAGCGCCAATGAACAACTCGTAACCAAACCCATTATGTAATTGAATTTCTAATCCGTAAAGGTCTTCTTGATAGTTACCATCAATAGAAATAGTTGCGGTAAAGTTAAGGCCTGAAGTTAATCCTGAAGCCGTAATTGCAGCTATACTAGAAGAGTCGGTTCCTGCTAATGAAAGTGTACCCACAAAACCAGAATCACCATCAATTATTTCGACTCTGCTCCAACCATTTACAGCCAATACAGTTCCATCAATAGCCGTATCTGAGTTAACTTCTTCCTCAAAGTCAATTGCTAAACATGAGTCTGATTGCTCTGTTGAGATTACGCCATAGTAAGCATCAACACAATCTTCTAAAGCATTACTCATGTTAGCTAGTGTTTCGATTTTAATAACCGCACCATCTTCGCTTTTTATCATACCACCAAAAGCAAAAATAAGCGCTTTGTTGTTGATGGAGCCATTCACAGTAACCTTTTCGCCTGTTACTGTATTCATAAGATCCAGCTCTAAATCATCTTTATCAAAACTGTAAGTCCAAGCTGGATAGCGAGTTGAAACCACATCAACTCCTTCATCGCCATAATCCCATGCTTCAGTCAATACGTCGTAGATTACTTCTGAAATATCAAATAAAGCTTGGCCACCAGTTTTAGTTATAAGCGTAGCACTACGCGCTTGTTCTGTTCCTGCTTTTACCTTAACTAACAGCTCAAACTTAGCAATTGTGGATTTAGCATTTGTTTCAAGAGTTGTAGCTGTTGTAAGAGCAGTAGCGGCTTTATCTGCAAGTTCAGTTGCAAACGCAGTACTTAATTTTGCAGCTGCTGATAATTCAGCGGCCATTGTTTTATCAATTTCTTCGGAAGCAATCGCCGCTAACGATGCAGCAGCAGTTTCAGCTTGGTCAGCAGCACTGGCAAGTTCATCTGCTTTAGTACTAAGAGCCATAGCCTGGATAATTGCAGATTGTGCTGATGCAAGAGCAGCTACAGCATTTTCTTTTGTATCAAGCATTGCTGCATCAACAGCCATCATAGCCGTCGATAAATCGGCTTGAGCAACCATTGCAGCTGAATCAGCTGAACCTAGTGAGGTATTGGCAACACTAGCATTATTTTTGGCAACATCTAGTGCTAATTCAAATGCTGCTACAGCCTCATTAGAACGTGCTTCTTCTTCTGCAATACCTTCAATTAACGTAACAACGGCAGAAAGTTGTGCTGTTATGGCATTGACTAACACATCTGATTTATCTGTTAGTTGCTGATATTCATCCCCTAAACCTGCGGCAGTGCTGGCAATTGAAGTGGCTGAATTAAGCGCAGCAGAAAGCTCTACTTGCAATTGGCTATACGCTACTTTATTACCCGATAAAGTGAATACTGCTGAACTATAAGCGAGTACTTTATCCGTTGTATCTAAACCTGCATCCCCCAATTCTTTAACTGTATTGAGTTCAGTCACGCCCTTAGAAACGGAAGTTGTAGCAGTTGCTAATGCGCTAGTGATAGTTGTTATTTGTGATTCTAATTCTGCAGCTACTTTAGCTACAAAGTCATCACCAGCATCACAGTTATCTTCACAGCCAATCTTCTCTAATGCTTTTTTTACTTCTTTTGCGGTTTCATTTAAATCTTTATCTAAGCCTTTTTCTTTTGCTTTTGCTTGCACATCTTCAACAGCTTTAGTGGCTTTATCTTTGAGTTTTGCAATCTCATCAGGATCGGTAATACCTAAGTTTTCAGCAACTTTAGTAAATGCTTCATCAATGCCTTCACCTGTTACTACTGCGGCAAAAATAAGGCTAGTATTCTCAACGGCTTTTTGTAGTTCAGCTGCAATCTTTTGGACAATTTCATTGTCACTGTTGCTTACTTTGCCTTCTTTAACCGCGGCAGACAAACTTGCAATCAGGTCTTTTAATGAGCCATTGACACCCGCCCCAGCAACAGACTGCAATGAAACGGCAGTTTGAACTAATGCCAAAGTACCTGCATCCAGTGAATCACCTTCGCCAATATCACTGAAGTCAACCGCACCACCAAGAGAAATATCACCAAGTAAAGAAGCTGCTTTAATTGCGGTATCAGGGCCTAATATTTGAATTAATGTTTTTAAACTTGCCGCTGCAACTGCTTCATCGGAGACTGTTGAACCATCTTTAGCGCCATCTAACAATATTTTTGCTGCAATACTTGTATAAAGAGTCACATTAGCAAAGTACTGCTGTGCACCACTCCCATCACCTTCCGCAAAATTAATACCACGAGCACTTGCAGGCGCTAGTGGCGCTTTAATAAACTTAACAACCTGTAGTTCAAGATCGTCTTTGTACCATTCGCCAAAATCAATCGCAGTATCACCATTATTTATCATCCCAGCGTCTTCAGATGCTGCTGGGGCTTCATCATAGCTGCCACAACCAGTAAATGAATCACATTTAACCATACTGTCATCATCTTCTTTCGACGTACTCACCGTAATATAAAGTGCTCCCGTAAAGCCGTCTTCAAGGTAAATATTATAGGCACCCGTGATTGATGTCATTGTCTCAGTTGGATTAGCTGCCGCAACCATTGCCTGTGCTTTGGCATCAGCATCAGCTTGAGAAGTCGTCGATTCTGCAGTATAGCTTGCATCAGACGCAGCCTCTAAACGATACGCAACGGGAACAGGTTCACCCGAGTCATCGACTGTAGATACTGTCACTACAGCATTTTTTAACGAACCTTTTACCGCTTTTCCAGATACTTGGGTATTAAAATTAGTGCTGACTTCGCCTTTATATACTGTAACTGGGTCAGGCTTGTTATAGTTATTATCATTATCTGAACCACAACCAGTTAGGCCGAGAGTCAATGCAACCGAGGCTGCAATTGGGGTAAATTTAATTATTCTTTTCGCCATGAAAATCTCCTTGAGTGCTTGTTAGCAAATAGCATTACTGAAATCGTAGCCTATATTAATATCAACAGTCATTTAAGTTAAAATTATGTATCAAACCGTATCAAGTTAACGCAATAAGCTACTTTGTTATTACATGTTATCAACTTACCACCAATATATGACAATTTATGGAAAAATGTAATTTTAATTACACCTGTAAATAATCAACTGACAGGCTCAAAGAATTTATATATCCAGTAAGAAAATAAAAAATAAAAACATTTAAAAACAAGTTCTTAATTATTTTTCATTTGTTTTTTAATTGATTGGGGAACAGATAAGAGATGAAATGTTAACCGAAAGATATAAAATAATGCAAATCCATTTACATTCATTCACATAAATAAGAGAGGAAAAGTAACTTAGCAGTCACTTTTCGTTTTCTTACATTAATTAATTCGCCTCAGGTACTCGGACAACGCCTTCCATTAGCACACGAGCACTGCGACTCATACTGGCCTTGGTTAACTGCCACTTACCGTTTTGAAGTATCGCTTGCGCGCCTACAGTTAATGTACCTGACGGATGACCAAAGTTAACTTCGCTCAACTGACCGCCACCAGCTGCAAGATTAACGAGCGATCCTGCTATCGCAGCTGCGGTGCCGATTGCAACAGCGGCAGTACCCATCATGGCATGATGAAGTTTCCCCATCGACATGGCACGTACCAGTAGGTTGATATTATCACTGTGAATTTCTTTACCGCTTGAAGCTAGGTATGTCATTGGTTTATTAATAAATGCCACTTTTGGTGTATGTTGACGCGCTGCCGCCTCACTAATATGAGCGATCAAGCCCATTTTAACTGCCCCATGCGCTCTAATAGACTCAAGCTTAGCTAATGCTTGTTCGTCATTATTTATATCATCTTGAAGTTCAGTGCCGGTATAGCCGATATCTGCTGCATTAACAAAAATAGTAGGGATACCCGCGTTGATCATAGTGGCTCTAAGTACACCAAACTCAGGGACTGCTAGTTCATCGACCACATTGCCTGTTGGAAATAGCGCTCCATCGCCATCCGCTGGCTCAATGAACTCTAATTTCACCTCAGCGGCGGGAAATGTCACCCCGTCGAGTTCAAAGTCACCCGTTTCTTGTACTTCACCGTTGGTCATTGGCACATGCACTAAAATGCTTTTTTTAATATTAGCTTGCCAAACTCGCACTATAGCCACACCGTTTTCTGGAATACGGCTAGCATCAACAAGACCATTACTAATTGCAAATGCGCCAACTGCAGAAGTTAAATTGCCGCAGTTTCCGCTCCAATCAACAAACGCTTTATCAATAGCAACTTGGCCAAATAAGTAATCAACATCGTGATCAGCTTGCTCACTTTTACTTAAAATAACGGTTTTACTGGTACTAGAAGTAGCCCCCCCCATACCATCGGTTTGTTTGCCATATGGATCTGGGCTACCAATCACTCGCAGCAATAAATTATCTCGCACAGAACCTGCCACTTGTGCAGCCTCTGGTAAATCGCTGAGATTAAAGAATACCCCTTTACTAGTGCCACCGCGCATGTAGGTGGCAGGTACTTTAATTTGTGGTTTAAATGTCATAGCTGTTTTCCTTATACACTTTGCGTGGCTTCTAAAAAGTCTTGAGCAAAGCGTTGTAATACGCCACCTGCAGCATAAATGGATAGTTCTTCTTGAGTATCAATACGGCACTTTGTTGGCACATTTAATACTTCACCATCAGTGCGGGTAATCGTTAAATTAACGCTCGCACCTGGTGTTAATTCACCAGTTACATCGTAACTTTCACTACCATCTAGCTTAAGCGTTTTACGGGTGGTGCCCGCTTTAAATTCCAGCGGTAATACCCCCATACCAATTAAGTTAGTACGGTGTATACGCTCAAAACCTTCTGCAGCAATAACTTCAACGCCTGCTAAACGCACGCCTTTGGCTGCCCAATCACGAGAAGAACCTTGGCCATAGTCAGCTCCTGCAACAATAATTAATGGTTGTTTGCGCTGCATATAGGTTTCGATTGCTTCCCACATCCGAGTAACTGTGCCCTCAGGCTCAATACGGGCATATGAGCCTTGTTTCACTTCGCCATTTTCAATCACCATTTCATTAAGTAATTTAGGATTAGCAAAGGTTGCACGTTGTGCAGTTAAATGGTCGCCGCGGTGCGTTGCATACGAGTTAAAGTCTTCTTCTGGCACACCCATATGCGTTAAGTACTCACCTGCTGCACTACTGGCCATAATTGCATTTGACGGTGATAAATGATCAGTTGTGATGTTATCGCCAAGTACCGCTAATGCGCGCATACCTTTCATGGTACGCTCACCAGCGAGTGCGCCTTCCCAATATGGCGGGCGGCGAATATAAGTACTTTGTGGGCGCCAATCGTAAAGTGGGTCGTTATCTTCACCGTAATCAACGGTTAAATTAAACATCGGCTCGTAAACCTTCTTATACTGCTCAGGTTTTACGCTTTGTTTAATCACTGCATCAATCTCTTCATCTGATGGCCAAATATCTTTTAAGGTTACGTCATTGCCCTGCAGGTCTTGTCCGAGTACGTCTTTTTCAATATCAAAACGAATAGTTCCTGCAATGGCATAGGCAACTACTAATGGCGGAGACGCTAAAAATGCTTGCTTAGCGTATGGGTGAATACGGCCATCAAAATTACGATTACCAGAGAGCACTGCCGTGGCGTATAGGTCGCGATCAATCACTTCTTGTTGAATAACGGGATCAAGCGCGCCACTCATACCGTTGCAGGTAGTGCACGCAAAGCCAACAATACCAAAACCAAGTTGCTCTAATTCTGACAGTAATTTGGCATCTTCAAGATACGATTGCACTGTTTTTGAACCCGGTGCTAATGAGGTTTTAACCCATGGCTTGCGAGTTAAGCCCTTCGCATTTGCATTACGCGCAATAAGACCAGCTGCAATGACGTTACGTGGATTACTGGTATTCGTACAACTAGTGATAGCAGCAATAATACAGGCACCGTCCGGCATTAAACCGTCTTCATTTTCAACAACCCCAGAGATCCCCTGCACTGCCAAATCACTGGTTGAAACACGGCGATGCGGATTTGACGGTCCAGCAATATTGCGGCCAACGCTTGATAGATCAAATTTTAATACCCGATCGTACTGCGCTGTTTTTAGGCTGTCGCTCCACAGACCGGTAGTTTTTGCGTAATTTTCAACTAAGGCAATTTGCTCTTCTTCACGTCCTGTTAGGCGTAAGTAATCAATGGTCATCTGGTCGATATAAAACATCGCTGCGGTGGCACCAAATTCTGGTGTCATATTTGAGATAGTAGCGCGATCGCCTAATGTCAATGCATCTGCGCCTTCACCATAAAACTCTAAATAGCTTGATACGACACGCTGGCCACGTAAAAACTCAGTGATCGCAAGCACGATATCCGTTGCTGTAATACCCGGTTGACGTTTGCCACTGAGTTCAACACCAATAATATCAGGCAAACGCATATAAGAGGCGCGGCCAAGCATCACGCTTTCGGCTTCAAGGCCGCCAACACCTACTGCAATGACACCTAACGCATCAACATGCGGTGTGTGGCTATCAGTACCGACTAAGGTATCAGGAAAAGCAATCCCATCGCGGCTTTGGATCACCGGCGACATTTTCTCAAGGTTGATTTGATGCATAATGCCGTTACCCGGAGGGATCACATCAATATTTTTAAACGCAGTTTTAGTCCAATTAATAAAGTGGAAACGGTCATCGTTACGTCTATCTTCAATAGCGCGGTTTTTTTCAAAAGCATCAGGATCAAACCCTGCGTATTCAACGGCTAATGAGTGATCAACAATCAGCTGTGTTGGTACTACTGGGTTAACTTTAGCTGGATCGCCGCCTTTGGCTGCAATGGCATCACGCAAGCCAGCTAAATCAACCAGCGCTGTTTGTCCCAAAATATCGTGACAGACTACGCGCGCGGGATACCAAGGGAAATCTAAATCTTGTTTGCGTTCGATAAGCTGCGACAGTGCTGCGGTTAGCATTTGCGGCTCACAGCGGCGTACTAAATTCTCTGCTAAAACACGTGATGTATAGGGTAAGGCTGCGTACGCACCAGCCTTAATTTCATCAATTGCAGCTTGGGTGTCAAAATAATCGACATTAGAGTTAGGTAAGGGTTTTCTGTATTTAGTATTGTTTATGATAGTCATTACAAGACTCGCTAATTTGGTGACGGTGGTCGCACACGTATAGCGTGTTTAAGGGATGTATGAAAAAAGAGGCCTTAAAAACTATGCGCTAGTGGCAATGTGCAAAAAATAAAAGGTGAGCGTATTTTCGCCCACCTTTAATAGTCTTAACGTGATTCGATTGGCGTATAACTACGCGCTTCTGGCCCAGTGTAATCTGCACTTGGACGAATAATACGGTTATTAGCGCGTTGCTCTTTTACGTGTGCGGTCCAGCCTGTTACACGGCTCATAACAAAAATAGGGGTGAATAACTTAGTTGGAATGCCCATAAAGTGATACGCCGATGCATGGAAAAAGTCTGCGTTACAAAATAACTTCTTCTCACGCCACATAATTTCTTCACAGCGCACTGATACTGGATAAAGTACCTCGTCGCCTAGCTCTGCAGCGAGTTTTTCAGACCACTTTTTAATGATCACATTACGTGGATCTGATTCGCGATAGATTGCGTGACCAAAGCCCATAATTTTATCTTTACGCTCCAGCATGCCCATGATTTCTTGCTCTGCATGGTCTGCATCTTTAAAGCCTTCAATCATATCCATTGCCGCTTCATTCGCGCCGCCATGTAATGGGCCACGTAACGTGCCAATGGCACCTGTTACACAAGAGTGAATGTCAGATAATGTCGATGCACAAACGCGACCAGTAAAGGTTGAGGCATTAAATTCATGCTCTGCATATAAAATCAGCGATACATTCATCACTTGAGCAAATAACTCTGATGGCGCTTTATCATGTAGTAGCGTTAAAAAATGCGCGCCAACTGAGTCATCATCAGTTTGTGTTTCAATACGCACACCGTCGTGAGTAAAACGATACCAGTAACAAATAATGCTTGGGAATACCGCAACCATACGGTCAATGGCATCATTAGCCTGACTAAAGTCATGCTCCATTTCAAGGTTACCTAGCATAGAGCAACCTGTACGCATGACATCCATTGGGTGCGCGTCTTTTGGAATGTTTTCAAGTACAGTTTTCAGTGCCGGTGGTAAACCACGTAAACTTTTTAGTTTAGCTTTGTATTCGCTAAGCTCTGCAGAGGTCGGTAATTCACCGCGCGAAAGTAGGAAAGATACTTCTTCAAACTGCGCTTTTTCAGCAAGCTCTGCAATGTCGTAACCACAATACGTTAAGCCTGAACCGGTTTGCCCTACTGTACAAAGTGCTGTTTGGCCTGCTACTTGTCCGCGAAGTCCTGCGCCGCCTAATGCTTTATCTACCATGATGTGTCTCCTGTTGAATTTATTATTATTTATCAGATTTTGCTGAAAAAAGGTTATCGAGTGTATTTTCATACGAGTGATAATCTAAAAAGTCATAAAGCTCAGCACGTGTTTGCATATTTTCAATTTGGCTCTGTTGAGACCCTTCATTTAAAATTGCTGAATAGACGTTAAGTGCCGCTTTATTCATTGCTCTGAACGCGCTGAGTGGGTAAAGCACCATTTCTACGCCTACATCACTTAGTTGCTCTTTAGTATAAATTGGCGTTTGGCCAAACTCAGTAATGTTGGCCAAAATAGGCACATTAATCGCTTTGGTAAAGGCTTGATAGTCGGCAAGATCGTGTACGGCTTCTGCAAAAATCGCATCGGCGCCGGCTTCAACACAGGCTGCTGCACGTTCAATCGCGGCATTTAAGCCTTCTTTTTGAAACGCATCAGTACGCGCCATAATGTAAAAGTCACTGTCAGTTTTAGCATCAACAGCTGCTTTAATACGGTCAACCATCTCGCTTTGCGAGACAATTTCTTTATTCGGGCGATGGCCGCACCGCTTTTGCGCTACTTGGTCTTCAATATGAAACCCCGCCGCGCCGGCTTTGGTCATCTCTTTGACTGTGCGAGCAATATTAAATGCTCCACCCCAACCAGTATCGGCATCAACAAGTAATGGTAAATCGCTGGCACCTGTGATGCGGCGAATATCTTCCAAAACATTATCAAGACTGGTCATCCCCAAATCAGGCATACCAAATGAAGCATTCGCGACACCTGCACCTGAAAGGTAAATTGCTTGATGACCCATTTTTTCAGCCATCATCGCCGTGTAAGCGTTGATTGTGCCGACGACTTGTAATGGATGATTATTGGCAATCGCCTGTTTAAATTTTAATCCTGCTGACATTACATTCTCCTAACTTTGAACGGGGTTGCTTTATGACAACTTATATTTTTTAATGGTTTAATATGACGTTTTTACTGCTCCGCGCGCTCATTTTGCGCGGCATGTAAATTAAACTTCGTTTGTATATTGGCTTGCGATGCACTGATATGGCGCTTCATCAATAACTCAGCTAATTCCCCATCATGGTTTTCAATCGCATTAATAATGGCTAAGTGCTCATCAAACGCTTTTGATACGCGAGGCCCAACCATACCCATTTGCACACGATACATACGAATTAACTGATAAAGTCCGTTACTCAATAAGTGAATAAGGTGGTCGTTTTTACTGCCTTTAATAATGCGATAATGAAAATCCAGATCGCCGGCTTCTTGATAGTAAGACTCACCCTCTTTTACACGTTGTGTTTTCAGATGCTGATTAAGTAATTGCTTTAAACTTTGTACTTCATCCGGTGCCATATTGTCGGCAGCTAAACGACACGCTAAACCTTCAAGCGCACTGCGAACTTGATATACTTCTATTAAACGTTCAGCTGTAAGTGCCACAACACGACAACCCACATTCGCTTTACGCTCAACTAAATAACAACTTTCAAGGCGGTTAAGCGCTTCACGAAGCGTTGCACGGCTTACACCATAACGCTTTGCCAGTTCTGGCTCGGATATCTTGCTACCTTGAACAATACTGCCTTCGACAATTTCTCGACGCATATCCACAAATACCTGATCTGAGGCGGTAGTAATAGGTGTTTCACTAAAAGCATCTTGCGTCATTGTTCACCTTTCTAAGATTGTCGACAATTTACGGATACACTATGGTCTTTAGCTGTAAATGTGTCAACCCTAAATCAGTAAAAACTGCGTTTTAAAACGGCTATTGTCGACATAAGTATAATAAATAATGTTTAAAAACACTTAAAACACACATTTATGCACCAAGTGTCGACAGGTTTGCATACTTTAAAAGATTATTTAAGGCACTGCTCTGAGCCACTAATAATGCTAGAATACAACTTTAAAATTCTCTGTGAGCACGACCTTGGACGCCAATACCTATATTCCCCAGCATTTTATAGATGACGTAAAGACCTATTTACCTGCACACCTAACATTGGATGACTTTCTCAATGCCTGTCGCAGACCGCTTCGTAAATCTGTACGTGTCAATACGCTTAAAATGTCGGTTGAGGATTTTCAGCAGTATGCCCTTGATAGAGGCTGGACATTAAGCCCAATCCCATGGTGTAGCGAAGGTTTTTGGTTAGAGCGCAGTGAACATGAAGAGCAAGCTCTGCCACTGGGTAACACGGATCTACATTTAAGTGGCGCTATGTATGTACAAGAAGCCAGTTCGATGCTGCCACCAATAGCACTCAAAGACGCATTAACTGATGCAACTCATGTGCTCGACATGGCATCCGCTCCTGGCTCTAAAACTTCACAATTAGCAGCATTAATGAATAATCACGGGGTATTGGTTGCCAATGAATTGTCGTCATCTCGTTTAAAAGTACTCAGCGCAACATTAAAGCGTATGGGAGTTGGCAATTGTGCATTGTCGCATTTTGATGGGGCTATTTTTGGCGATTATATGTATGAATGCTTTGACAGTATTTTACTCGATGCCCCATGCTCTGGCGAAGGTACGGTTCGAAAAGATGCTGATGCCTTAAAGAATTGGTCGATTGAGTCAAACATTGATATTGCCAAAGTGCAAAAGAACTTAATAAAAAGCGCTTTCTATGCATTAAAACCAGGCGGTACATTAGTCTATTCAACCTGTACTTTAACCCCGCTCGAAAATCAGCAAGTGTGCGAATATCTTCTCACTGAGTTTACAGAACATCTTGAAATACAACCATTAGATCATTTGTTTGCAGGTGCAGAGCGAGCCACAACCAGCGAAGGCTATTTGCATGTCTGGCCGCAAACATTCGACAGCGAAGGCTTTTTTATTGCTAAGTTTAAAAAGCTTGCTAGCTGCGATAATCCAAATCAAAAAGTAAAAAAAGGTGCATTCCCTTTTCAGCCGTTTGACAAAAAATCCAGCCAAGCATTTTACACTGAGCTAAAAAAACAATTTGACCTGACATCACTCAGCGGCTCACTAATGCAGCGCGATAAAGAACTGTGGCTATTCCCTGAGCAGTTTGCCGCCATTGAAAACAAAATAAAATACGCGCGACTTGGTATCCACCTGGGCATGATCCACAAAAATGGGGTGCGTCTTAACCACGAATTTGCCACCGTATTTGGTGGCCAATGTAAGGCTAATGTAATTGCGCTAAGTAACGAGCAGGCCAATGACTACTTTCAAGGTAAAGATATTCGTTTAAGCGAACCTAGCAACGCACTTGGCGAAGTGGTTTTAACCCTTTGTGGCTGTCCGATAGGGCTTGGAAAATGGCAAAAAAATAAAATTAAAAACTCCTTACCTCGAGATTTAGTACAAAACACTCAACTGATCAGCTGGTGATAATAATAAGGTGTGGATAAGTTGGCAACAATCAATGTATAAAATTTAAGCTTTGCGCTTCGTTTTAAGACAAACAGTTGTTTTATAAGCAGTATAAAAAATCATCATTTATTGGGTTTTTTTACATATGTTAACTACACTTAATATTACTTTCTACTTCTCCCTTAATGAACTTAGAAGGTGTTTTAAAGTTAGCGCAGGCTCATTAGAGCCATCCCCTAAGCCCAGAACAATGCGGATTCGTTCTGGGCGTTTTTTTTCTATGAATAAGCTATCGTCTTGAAATTTATTCAGTCTCAGTCACATAGGTAATCATTGCTTTATTACACATAACTTGTTTCTATATATAGACTAAGAAAGTGTAAGGACTACCATGTTAAAAATATCTTCATTGATCATGACTATTTCAGTACTGTCATTCTCTGTTATTGCCAATCCTGAGTCGCAAAAATACCTTGGTTTTAATTACCCGCATAAAGCGCAAAATGCTGTGAGTATCACGTTTGATGATGCTCGTCACAGCCAAGTCGATGTTGGCACTGCGATTTTGAACAGGCACCAAGTCAAAGCAACTTTTTATGTTTCCCCTTTTAACGTTAAGCAGCGCCTAATTCAGTGGCAAGACGCGGTAAAATCGGGCCATGAAATTGCAAATCATACCAGCAGCCACGTATGTACAGGGAATTTTGAATGGTTAAGAGCACAAGACTTATCACTTGAACACACTACACTCAAGTGGCTTGAAAATGATATTTTATCAGCGCAGCAATACCTAAAAGATCATTTAGGAGTGACCCCTCGCGCCTTTGCTTATCCGTGCGGCAATACATTTGTTGGCCGGGGTATTGATACTAAGAGCTACGTGCCTTTAATCGCTAAACATTTTGACAGCGGCCGAACTTGGTTAGATGAGTCAGCTAATAATCCTAATTTTACTGATTTTGCACAGCTAACAGGACTTAGGATCGACGGAATGAGTTTTGATGAAATCATTACTATGCTGGATCAATTACGGGAAAATAATGCTTGGTTGATTTTAGCGGGCCATGAAATTGGTAACAGAGATCAATATACCACTGACGCAAAAGTACTCGAGCAATTGCTTGTTTATCTGAAAGATCCTGCTAACGGTTATTGGTTAGATACAGTAAGTAACGTTAGCGACTATGTAAAACAACAGCGCAAACCATTAAATTAATCATTGCTTAAATCAAACTCTGTGGTGCGATTATCGGGATGGAGTAACTGATAACGCGCCAGCTTTCCTTGTTGTAATTCAATCAAACTAATCGCTGAATCACTCACCAAGTATTTTTGCCCCTCCCCGATGGTTTGATGTTTATCGACTTCCATCTGCCAACGCTTTGTAAAAAAGTTTAACGGGCTTTTCGGCGCGTATAAAATCGAGTCTAACTTATCCAGCACGTTAATTAATTTACGCGGAAACTCATTTTTAATACCACTGGCAGTAAGTTGCCAAATTCTATTGGGGTGCTTACCAAAGCGTTTCTGTACGGAAAAACAGAATGAGTAATGTACATCACCCGATAAAATAAGCGTTTCTTTAGGGGTATCGTCACGGCGAAAGGTATCCAGTAACTTTTTAGCTGAGCCTTCGTGGGCCATCCAGTTTTCAACATCAACTAATAATGGCTGTCCGCAAATATTAAACAATGACTGAATAGCTTCAATTGATTTAACGCCAAACACCGGTGCGGGTGAGACAATGATCACTTGTTCATGAGTCACTAAACTGTCTTCGAGCTCAGTGAGACGCTCCCAATCAAGTAGACCAGAGGGCTCATTAAAGTTTTGCTCATTACGCCAACGATGAGTGCGGGTATCCAGCACGACCACTTTAGGCACAGTATTCAGCTCATAATGCCAATGATTAAACTCGAGAATAGTTTTATCAAACGCTTTAAATTGCCATTGTTTTTGCTCAGAAAAACTCGTCTTAAACGCATCAAGTAAAGCGGCTGTTTTATGACCTGCATCATTGCCAAAGCCTTGCATCAGCCAATAACTGATCAAGCCATTATTAACAATACGGCGACTAACTGGATGTTGGTAAATAACCTGCTCCCAACCAGCCGTCAAGTTCCAATCATCGGTAACATCATGATCGTCAAACATCATTAACGTTGAAATATTTGCCAGTAGCACCTGAACGTGTACTAAGCCATTTTTAAAATCCGTTAAAGCTGCTTTTTCATTATCAAAAACTTGCTGGCATTTGGGCGAGCTTGCTTGATAGCTAATACTATCAAAGTCAATTAAGTCCCACAGTAACGGGCTAAAATTGAGTAAATAAAGGGCTATAAACTCTTCAAAAAAGATCAAGTGATTTGCAGCTTTTAAGCTTGAAAAATGTGGCTCATCTTTTTTTAGCCAATAGCCAACCCCTATTTTATTGCGTTTTTGCCAAGGGACCGTCGGTAAATATAAGTGGCGCTGATAAAGTTGTTCACTTAACTGTGCAGGTAAATCAATTGCCAGTGGTTGCTCTTGGTATATTCCTAATACGCTGATCAGTCGTTCAATTGCTAATAACATCGCACCAGCAACATCATCGGCATACACTTGATCACCAGAGAGCAGTAAAACATCCGCCCCGGTTTTATTTACACTGCGATTTTGCTGTTGAAAATCATTCGCAGCCACTAAGCTATCTTTTGCAGGATGATGTGGGTTACGGCATGAGCCATGTAAAATCTGCTCAAGTTTTTGCGGGATCACAAATTCAGGGGTGGCTTTTCCTTGATAACAAAAATCACTTAAATCAACGTCTAAGTTGCTGTTTAATAGGCGGTAGCTGATCAGCTGATTAACAGGCAATGTTGCGGCAATCGGTTTTACGATCACAAAGTGCAAGTAAAGATGAGTACCTAAAGCAATGCTCTGTTGCTCACTAAAAACGTCTATATCATCAAATTCAATACTAAATTGTGATGCTACAGACGTTGCAAACTGTATGCAAACCTCTGCAGCATCAGCTCGGCGCACCATCGGCCCCATTATTAATAGAGGAAGTGATGCTGTGCTCATATGCTAATTAACCTTTGTTCACTAAGTTGAACAATGAGTAGAAGTTTTCCGTAGTCGCGTTGGCAAGCTCTTTGTAGCTAATACCTTTTAAATCAGCAATGTAATAAGCAACATCTTGCACATAAGCGGGCTGATTAGTTTTCCCACGATACGGTACTGGCGCTAGATAAGGCGAGTCTGTTTCGATTAATAATCTATCAAGTGGAATTTGTTTAACAACATCTTTAAGCTCTACGGCATTTTTAAAGGTCACAATGCCAGAGATAGAAATATAAAAGCCTAAGTCGATGGCTTTTTTAGCCATATCCCAATCTTCAGTAAAGCAATGCAATACACCACCACACTTTTGTGCGTTATGTTCACGCATTAAGTTTATGGTGTCGTCGCGCGCATCGCGAGTATGGATTATAAGTGGTTTTTGTAACTCGTTCGCCACTTCAATATGACCCACAAAACTTGCTTGTTGCACGGCATGGGTGTCTTTCGAATAATAGTAATCAAGCCCTGTTTCGCCAATTGCTACTACTTTATCGTGGCTTGCTAAATCAATTAAGCGTTGTTTATCAAGTGCGTCTTTTTGATCAAGCGGATGAACACCACACGAGGCAGAGACATCACTATAGCCTTGAATTTTTTCTAGCATACTAGGGAATTGATCAAGTGTGACACTCACACATAAAAAGTGTTCAACTTGTTTAGCCCGTGCACTATCAAGTACTTGGTCTAAGTTTAAATCGAGTTTATCAAAATCGAGTCGGTCTAAATGGCAATGAGAATCTACAATCATGTTACTGCTTACTACATGGTATAAGTTGGATTACCAGAGTTTAACATAGTCCCTAGTAGTTTTTCGATCTTCACATTTAGGTTAGTTTTATCATCGATAAAACTAATACCAATGCCCGGTGGATTAGAACTTTGCGCGCCTTGTGGCGTGATCCATGTAACTTTTCCGGTTATTACATCATCTTCAAGCGCATCCGGTAATGTCACTTTTAATGCCAATGAATGACCCATCTCATAACGCATATTAGTGCGCACAAATAGTCCACCATTTTTTAAATACGGCATATAGCAGCGGTATAATTCATCTAGATCATCTAAATCGACTAATAATTCTTGCACAATAATCCTACTTATAGCTTTTACGTAAACGATACGCTAAACGAGACACTGCCAACGGCAAGTTCAATCCTAATATCTGTGTACTGTTTTGCACAAATTCGGCCAATGCATTTTGCGCACTCTGATATGAATCAAAATCCATTCCAGCAATGAGTTGTTGTTTTAATTGTTCGCTTAAAAATAAACAAAAGACGCGAACACGCTCTGTATCTTTACTGATAATATCAACTAACGCACTGAAATTATGGCCTTGTTTTAGCTCAGTTGCAAACTTATACAATTCATCGATTACCTCCAGCTGCTCATCTTGTTGCCAACGGGCAATCAATAATGGCTGCTGGGTAAACATTTTTAACCATGGATATGCAGGAACGTGCAGTTGGGAAATCCAATTCATAGCAACATTGGCGTCATTCACTTTTACTTGTGTAAGCGCGCAGCGACTTAAAATAGTGGCCGGTAATTGCGTTGTCGCACTCGTTGTTAGTAACAAAAATCGCTGCGGGCTGGGCTCTTCTAACGTTTTAAGTAAGGCATTGGCCGCCGCTGTGGTCATTTTATGGCAATCATTGATCACCACCACTTTATTGGCATTTTGCGCCGCTGATTGATGCATGAAATCGCTGACACTGCGAATATCATCCACACCAATGCTTTGTCCATCAGCTTGCACTACATATTTGTCAGGATGAGTAACCGCTTGATTTAAATGGCAGCTCTTACAATGCCCACAAGGGACTAAGTTAGTTGCAGACAAGCACAATAATGCATTAGCCAGCTGCTCCACTAAGGCGCGCTTACCAACACCTTGTTGACCATTAAATAATTGTCCATGGTGAAAACGCCCAGCATTAAAACTGGCTGCTAATTGCTGCTCAACATTGCTAAGCCAAGGATAAATCATGTTAATTGTTACTTTTCATAAATTGTTCAAGCACGGTAATAATATCTTGATGTACTAATTGCATACTTTGACCTGCATTAACTGTTTTAATAGTGTCATCACTATTTGCGAGTTCTAAATAGCGTGCGCGGGTACGTTCAAAAAAACTCAATGCTTGTTGTTCTATACGATCCAGTTCACCGCGTCCTTTCGCACGGGCAAGGCCCACCGCAGGTTCAATGTCCAAATAAATGGTCAGATCTGGTTTTAAACCTTTTAATACAATATTGGCGAGAGAATCTAACGTAGTAGCGGCAATTTCACGTCCGCCGCCTTGGTAAGCTTGCGATGATAGATCGTGACGATCGCCTAATACCCATTGTCCTTTAGCAAGTGCTGGACGAATAACATTATGTAGCAGTTGCGAACGGGCTGCATACATCAGCAGTAATTCTGTTTCGCTGGCAATCTGTTCGACATGGTTATCTTTTACAATAGTGCGCAGTGCTTCAGCGATGGGTGTGCCGCCGGGCTCGCGTACATTAATAAAATCCACTTTGTGCTGCTCTAAAAACTGTTGGCAAATTGCTATAGCTGTCGATTTACCGGCCCCTTCTAAGCCTTCAATCACAATAAATTTTGCTGCTGTCATGATCTCTCTTTTTAGTTTGAAAAAGCATTAATCGGCTTTCTCGTTTTATATTTTTTACTCTGATTTGCTTAACTGTTTTTGATAACGTAAGTAATCTTGTACTGCTTTGTTATGTTCTTTTAAGGTTTTAGAAAATTGATGGCTACCATCGCCTTTGGCAACAAAATAAAGGTACTCAGACTCAGGTGGATTGACTGCTGCAAGTATTGCCGCTTTTGACGGCATAGCAATCGGCGTAGGCGGTAAGCCATTAATTTTATATGTATTATACGGAGTATGATTAGTTAAATCTTTACGTTTTATATCACCATCAAAGTCAGCACCAATGCCATAAATCACGGTTGGATCAGTTTGCAAGCGCATTTTTGTATTTAGTCGATTAGTAAATACAGAGGCTATTAATGGCCGTTCGCTGGCAAGGCCTGTTTCTTTTTCAATAATTGAGGCCATAATCAATGCTTCGTAGGCCGTTTTAAACGGTAAATCAGCAGCCCTGTTTTGCCAAGCCTCATCAAGTACATTTTGCATTATTTTATGCGCTCGTTTGAGCACTGAGCTTGTCGTATCATTAGCATGATAATAATAGGTATCAGGAAATAACCACCCTTCTAAATGCTGATCAGAGCCGACTATTTGCTGAGATAACTCACCAAGACTTAAATCTTGACGAAGGTACTGGGCTTTACTTATTGCCGCTAACACGTCACGAAGTGAGTGACCTTCAATAATTGTAAAACTAAAGCTTACTTGTTTACCTTGATTGATTTGCCGAATGTTATCAAGCACCGTGGCGTTATTAAGTTGATATAAACCAGCTTTTAAATCCGTCAGTGTCGGATCGAGTTTCGCGAGTATCTGATAACGTAAGCACCCATCTAACCATTTTTTTGCTTGCCACTGTTGGCAGAGTTGATTAAACCCCGTGCCTTTTTTAACTTCAAACAACGTATTCGCTGGCGCTTTTAAACTACTGTTAATAGTAGCTTGCAACTGTTGATAACCAACTCCAGTTACCAATAATGCTAGCAACACAATCGATATAATCACTCTTAACACGCAGACTCCTTGGTAAATAAACCATGCAATAATACTAAACTGTTTGCTAACTCAAACTGCATACCATCAATCGCTGTAACAGGCACAATTCCCATTAAGCTATTACAACTAAATACTGCCTCCATTTGCAGCAATTGTTCTAGCTTAATATCAGTAAATTCAATGGTTAACTTATCACACAGTGATTGCAGATAAACCCCTTGAATGCCACAGTTTTGCAAACTTGGACTAAAAACTCGACCATTTTTAATAGCAAAAATATTTGCCGCAGAGGTTTCAATCACATTATTGTGATAATCACACACCATTACATCATCACAATCTTGCCCTTGCATGGCACGTTTGATCATTACTTGCTCTAAACGATTTAACGTTTTCAAACCAGCAAGCAGTGGTTGCGATGCAAGTTGCACAGGACTAATAGCAAGTTTAATACCTTGTTGTGCTAATTGAGCGTAGTGTGAAGGAAACGGTAATAGCGACAGTACAATCAATAAATTGCTTTGTTCAGGAAGGCCATAACCACGCCCTCCTTCACCACGTGTAACCACTATTTTTAACACGCCCAGCGAAACCGTCTTAATATACTCAGCGATTGCTTGCTGCAGTGCCGATAAATCCAGCTCACCAAAACTAAGTCGCTGCGCGCATTCAACTAATCGTGCCCTGTGAAGTGGCCAATGCTCTACTTCAGCATCAACTATTTTTGCAGTTGTAAAAAAGCCATCGCCATAATTAAAGCCGCGATCATTGCTACTTATGCTAACGCCTTGCTGTGGCGTGACTAATTTTATTGTTTGCGCTATGTGAGTTTTTTGTTTTGGCATATTTTGCATATAAAAAAGCCCAGTAACAACTGGGCTCTTATTTTGTCTCGTTGTTAAAAAAGATTATACCTTTTTAAATACCAACGAGCCATTAGTACCACCAAAACCAAATGAGTTACATAATGCGTAATCAAGTTTCGCATCACGAGCCGTGTGTGGAACGTAGTCCAGATCACAGCCTTCATCAGGGTTATCAAGATTAATTGTTGGTGTTACTTTTTGATCTTGTAACGACAAAATAGTGATAATTGATTCAACAGAGCCTGCTGCACCGAGTAAATGACCCATCATAGATTTTGATGAACTCACCATCACATCTTTGGCAGCATTACCAAAAATTGACTTAACTGCAGAGGTTTCTGCTTTATCGCCAGCGTTAGTCGATGTACCGTGAGCATTAATATAACCCACTTGATCTGCATTGATTTGCGCATCGTTTAAAGCATTTTCCATTGCCAAGGCTGCACCGGCACCATCTTCTGGTGGCGACGTCATGTGATAAGCGTCACCGCTCATACCAAAACCAACCAACTCAGAATAGATTTTTGCACCTCGGGCTTTCGCATGCTCGTATTCTTCAAGTACGATAACACCTGCACCATCAGCAAGTACAAAGCCATCACGGTCTTTGTCCCATGGACGTGATGCAGCTTGCGGATCGTCGTTTCGGGTTGATAACGCACGTGCAGCGTTAAAACCACCCATACCAATTGGCGTTGAGGCTTTCTCTGCACCACCGGCAACCATCGCATCAGCATCACCATAAGCAATCATGCGCGCAGCGTGACCAATGTTGTGTAAACCTGTTGTACAGGCTGTCACGATAGAGATATTTGGACCACGTAGACCGTGCATAATCGATAAATGACCAGAGATCATATTGATAATGGTCGACGGCACGTAAAAAGGAGAAAGCTTACGTGGGCCACTGTTTAATAACTTTATGTGGTTTTCTTCAATAAGCGTTAAACCACCAATGCCCGAACCCACAGCAACACCAACGCGGGCTGCGTTTTGCTCTGTGATCTCAAGGCCAGAATCTTGTAGTGCTTGTACACCTGCGGCAATGCCATACTGGATGAACAAATCCATTTTTTTAGCATCTTTTGCCGGCATATAGGCTGACGCATCAAAATCATTCAGCAAACCAGCGAACTTGGTGCCAAAACTAGATGTATCAAAATGAGTGATAGTTTGGATACCACTTTTGCCATTTAACAAGCCTTGCCAGGTTGATTCAACATCATTACCTAGCGGCGTCAACATTCCTAAGCCAGTTACGACGACTCGACGTTTAGCCACGGTTTGCCTCCAATAAGGGAATTATTATTTTTCTGGTGGGTATTAATACCCAAATGCGTGGAAATACAGGGTATAGATAGATTAAGGGCAGCGAACGCTGCCCTTAATATGCGATTGATTACTCAGCGTGAGCCGTTACGTAATCGATTGCAGCTTGTACTGTAGTGATCTTTTCAGCTTCTTCATCTGGGATCTCAGTATCGAACTCTTCTTCAAGAGCCATTACTAATTCAACAGTATCAAGTGAATCTGCGCCTAAGTCATCAACGAAAGAAGCTTCATGCTTTACTTCTTCTTCTTTAACACCTAGTTGCTCAATGATGATTTTCTTTACGCGTTCTTGGATGTCGCTCATTCTTCTTTCCTTTATTAAAAACGCCAATGCGTTATTTTCAGATTGCGGCGTAGTTTACGGCGCATAATTCTGTGATTCAAGGATTTGCTGATAATTTTTTATCTGGTCAAACCTCTTGACGGTTATTTGTGTCTTTTATCGCTTATTTTCAGCACGAATTCAAGTATGTTTAAAGCAAGTTAACAAAAAATTCAACATTTTTCGACAAGCCGCCTCAAAACAAAATAGGAACAAAGTTCCTTACACCATGTACATCGCACCATTTACGTGCAAAGTTTCGCCTGAAACATACGCTGCTGCATCAGATGCTAAGTAACATACTGCGGCGGCAATTTCATCCGGTTGGCCTAAACGCCCAGCAGGAACATTAGCAAGCGTAGCTGCTTTTTGCTCGTCAGTTAAGCTGTCGGTCATATCTGTTTGAATAAAACCAGGAGCAACTACGTTGACTGTAATACCACGAGAAGCAACTTCACGCGCTAACGACTTAGAAAAACCAATTACACCCGCTTTAGCTGCTGCGTAGTTAGCTTGCCCTGCATTACCCATTGTACCAACAACTGAACCTATATTGATAATTCGACCGTTTTTCTTTTTCATCATCGGGCGTAACACTGCTTTAGATAAACGAAAAACTGAGCTCAAGTTAGTATCAATGATATCGTCCCACTCTGCATCTTTCATACGCATAAGTAAGTTATCGCGGGTAATACCAGCATTATTTACTAATACGTCGATATCGCCTAAATCTGCTTTTATCGCAGCAAGTGTCGCCTCGATCGACGCAGGATCAGTTACGTTTAACGCATAACCTTTACCATTCTCGCCTAAGTATTCGCTGATATTTGCAGCACCAGACTCGCTGGTTGCAGTACCGGCAACTTTAGCACCTTGTGCTACCAATGTAGTGGCGATTGCTTTACCAATACCGCGACTAGCGCCTGTAATTAGGACAACTTTGCCCTCTAACGAAAATAAATTTGCCATTTTTTCCTACTCTTATTTTGCTTCGTCAATGGCAGTTTGGCTATTCACCGAACCACATACCATTGCTTTATCAATGCGTTTAGCAAGACCCGTTAACACCTTCCCAGGACCAAACTCGTAGCTTTGGGTAATGCCCTGTGCTACCAATGCTTGTACTGTTTCTGTCCATCGTACTGGACTGTATAGTTGACGTACTAATGCATCTTTAATAGCATCCGCTGAACTTGCAGCTGTTACATCAACATTATTAATTACATCACACTTAGGTGTATTAAATGTTAAAGCAGCTAAATCTTTTGCTAATTTTTCTGCCGCTGGTTTCATTAGTTCACAATGTGAAGGTACGCTTACCGATAAAGGCAACGCACGTTTTGCACCAGCTTCTTTACACGCTTCTGATGCTCTGTCTACTGCGGCTTTATGACCTGCAATCACAACTTGACCCGGTGAGTTATAGTTTACTGGTGCAACCACTTCACCTTGTGCTGATGCCAAGCACGCGGCTTTAATTTCGTCATCACCTAAACCAATGATCGCAGCCATTGAACCCACGCCTGCTGGCACAGCTTCTTGCATATATAAACCACGGTTTTCAACCAATTTTACAGCTTCGCCTAAGCTCAACACATCAGCACATACCAGCGCTGAGTATTCACCTAAACTGTGACCTGCCATCGTTACGTCTGCATCTGGATTTGCAGCAAGCCATTGGCGGTAAATTGCCACTGATGCTGTTAATAATGCCGGTTGCGTACGATGGGTTTGATTTAATTCTTGTTCTGGACCATTAAGTACTAATGCAACCAAATCATAACCAAGTGCCGCTGATGCTTGCGCAAACGTCGCTTTAACAATATCAGATTGCTCTAATAGTTCACTTAACATACCCACAGATTGTGAGCCTTGACCCGGAAAAACAAGTGCAATTTTTTGTGCCATACTTTGCTCTTTTAATTAAACAAATAAATAAATGTTTAAGTACACACCTGACATAGTAATTAATCGTCAGTTGCGACTTTTTTAGTTGAATGTGTTTGCTCGAAGATAGCTGCAATTTTTTCAGGAAGTTGACGTTCCACCTCTCTAGCAGCTTCGTCGATAGCAGCATGAAATGCTTTAGCTGAGGCATTTCCATGGCTTTTTACGACAATACCGCGCAATCCTACCAGAGAAGCGCCGTTATACTGGTCGGGGTTCACCCGTTTATAGAGTTTTTTTATTACTGGCTGTAACATAAATGCTAAACATTTATAGAAAAAGTGCTTTTGCAGTGCTTTGGTAAGCTTAAACATAATCAGCTTGGCAATCCCTTCACAGGTTTTCAAAGCCACATTGCCCACAAAACCTTCACAGACGATCACATCTGATTTACCAGTAAAAATATCACTACCTTCGCTGTAACCAGTATAATTAAGGTAGCTACATTGTTGCATCAGTTGTGCAGCTTGTTTGATATCTTCATGGCCCTTAATGTCTTCGGAGCCAATATTTAATAAACTCACTTTTGGACTATCACAGCCCAGTGCTTGCCCTGCGACAACCGAACCCATAATGCCAAATTGATATAAGGTTTGTGCATCACAATGCACGTTCGCACCTAAATCAAGTAAGTAAACCGGATTTTTTCGCTCAGTTGGCACAGCCGAGATCAATGCAGGACGTTTTACGCCTGGCAACATTTTCAGCACATAGTGAGCCATAAATAATAATGCACCGGTATTTCCGGCACTAACGCACGCTTGTGCCTCACCTGATTTAACTAAATCAAGAGCAACGCGCATTGAGGAATCTTTTTTAGATCGCACAGCAGAAGACGGTTCACAACTATTGGTGACTACTTGACTACAATGACGAATTATTAAACGAGGATGAGATAGAGAATCGAGAGACTCAAGTTCTTTAGATATTACTTGTTCGTTGCCACATAAGATCAATCTTAGATTGGCATTTGCATTTACCGCGTTAACGGCTGCGGGGATAGATGAACGGGGGCCATAATCGCCCCCCATCATATCTAACGCAATTGTTAGATTGGTCAGCATAAAAGCAATCTCTTATTTAGAAATTACTTGAACGCCTTTGTAGTAACCATCTGCAGTCACATGGTGACGACGATGAGTCTCACCAGATGTTTGGTCTACAGTTAAAGTTGGACCACTGATCGCATCGTGTGAACGGCGCATGCCGCGTCTTGCACGAGACTTTTTGCTTTTTTGTACAGCCATAGTCTTCTCCTAAGAATCTTTCTTAAGTTGTTTCAAAATATCAAATGGATTTGGTTTATCATCTTCCGCTTTTAAAACACCAAAGCTGGCAGGCTTTGCTGAATAACTGCATGAAGCTTCGTTGTGGGTAGCAACTAATGGCACGGCTAAAATTAGTTCGTCTTCGATTAAATCAAAAACGTTAACTTCACCATTTTCATCAAGCGCTACTTCATCGTAGTCTTCTGGAAAAATCTCTAACTCTGTATCCTCACCGACTGGTGAATAAACAAAGTCTTGAACCAAATCCAACCCTAAATCACCATTACAACGTTGACAAGTGACAGTAACATGTGTGGACAAATTGCCTCTAATCACAGCGAAACCTTGATCATCGTTTTTGCAATGAATTTTTACCGCTATTTCACCTACTTCTTCCTGCACAACTTCCCGTAAACGGGTAAGTTTTTCAAGCGGTACAATGCCGTCATACTTTAAACGGTGTTGCGCTGCCTTGCCTGGATGAAGAGTGATGGGAATTTTCACCTTTTGCATAGGGGCTGCATCATATAGATAGTTACTTGGTTAGTCAAAGTAAAAAACCAATTTTAGCTGGTTTTTCGCGATTCATTTCTTTGTTTTGCCAACGGATCTGATTTATCCTAACTCAATCTAATTTTCATTAGGAAAACAATCCATGCAGCACCCGCTTATTTTAGCCTCAAGTTCACCCTTTCGTCAGTCTTTATTGCAAAAATTTAATCTGCCGTTCGACAGTTTTTCACCTGGTATTGACGAATCAGCACTACCCGATGAAGCCCCAGTTGAACTTGTAAAACGCTTAAGTGAACTCAAAGCACGCGCAGCCACTACACTTTTTAAACAAGGCTTAGTAATTGGCTCTGATCAAGTTGCCGTATTTGAGCAACAAATCTTAGGCAAACCACACAACAAAGAAAATGCCATTAAACAACTGAGTTTATTTAGCGGTAATACAGTCACATTTCTAACGGGCTTATGTGTTTATGATATTCAAAGCAATAAAACAAAAACCCTAGTTGAACCCTTTAATGTTACATTTAGAACACTGACACAAGCACAAATATCTGCTTACTGCGACGCAGAGCAACCCTACAATTGTGCAGGCAGCTTTAAAAGCGAAGGCTTAGGTATTTGTTTATTTGAAAAGCTTAGCGGTGATGACCCTAATAGCTTGATTGGTTTACCACTTATCAAACTCAGCCAATTATTGACTGAGTTTGATCTGGATGTGTTAAGTAATCAAGACTAACTATTTATTCACTACGACTTAAACTAAACGCGCAGCTAGTTGCTGATACGAATCAACTGTCGCAATCGGTGTAAACTCGTTTAGCTGCTGGGCGTTATGCACCCCCATAGTTACACCTAAACGGTCAATATTGGCCGCTTTTGCCATCGCCATATCTATTTTGGTGTCGCCAATCATCAGCGCATCATCATGGCTAATATTGAGTTCATCCAGCAGTTGCAACAACATATCAGGAGCTGGTTTTGACAATGCATCATCACTGGTGCGGGTCGCTACAAAGTAATCCCGTAACTGTGTTTCATCCAGCAAGCGTTCAAGGCCGACTCGGCTTTTGCCGGTAGCAACAGCTAATAATACGCCACGGTTTTTTAATGCCGCTAAAGTCTGTTCTACATCAGCAAATAAGGGTGTAGGCGTGTTATCAAGATGTTTATACTGATGCTTATAACCGGCGATTAAATCAGCGTGTAAATGGCTCTGCTGAGGAAATAACACCGTCACGGCCTGCTCAAGTGATAAACCAATGATATTTTTAACCGCCTCGTCACTGGGGCAAACTACACCACAGACTCTCGCAGATTGATGCATGCAGTTAACTATTTTAGCCACTGAATCCATCACCGTGCCATCCCAATCAAATATAACTAATTTATAGGGTTTCACGGTTTTGCGGCACGTAACGTTTTAATACAATTAGCCAGCGCTTTATCAAGCGGCGCTTCTACTCGCATAGTAGTTTCATTTTTTGGATGATAAAAACTCAAATCGTGCGCATGTAAAAATAATCGCCCTAATCCCACTTTACGCATCGCCGCATCAAATGCTTGGTTGCCATACTTATCATCACAAGCAATTGCATGACCTTTACATTGTGTATGCACACGAATTTGGTGAGTACGACCTGTTACTGGTGATGCCTGCACTAACGAACATTCAGCAAAGCGCTCCAGTACTTTAAAACGAGTATGTGAAGGTTTACCTTCAACGTTATCCACACGTACTACTCGTTCACCTGATTGTAGGGTGTTTTTACGCAGCCCTTCGGTGACATTTTTAGTTTTAGAATCCCATTGCCCATCAACCAATGCCCAGTAATTCTTTTCCATGGTTTTTTCACGTAACTGTTCATGCAAGCTGGTCAACACTGAACGACGTTTCGAGATTAACAAACAGCCTGATGTATCACGGTCTAAACGATGTACAAGCTCTAAACTGCGCTCATCTGGGCGCAATACGCGCAATGCTTCAATTAAACCATAACTGAGCCCACTGCCGCCATGCACAGCCATGCCTGATGGTTTGTTAATGACGATAAGGTATTTATCTTCAAATAAAATAGCCTCTTCAAGTTTGGTTACTACATCAAGGTTTTTAGGCACAAACTCTTCACGTTCAGCTATTTGTATTGGTGGAATACGAACGATGTCATCGAGTTGTAATTTATACACAGGTTTGATGCGTTTTTTATTAACCCGCACTTCCCCTTTGCGAAGAATTCGATACACAGCGCTTTTAGGCACCCCTTTTAAATGAGTAATAAGAAAGTTATCAATCCGTTGACCTAAATGGTCTTCGGTAATCGTGACGAAAGATACTTGTAAGCCGGTTTTTTCTGACATTGCCTAATCACTGATTTAAGTAAAATAATTTTAGTTGCTAACACAGTTATAATAATGGGATAATCACCGTCGCAAATATATATTTGCAAATAACAACGGTGCTTTTTAACACATTAAAACATTCGTGATGCACATTCTGGGTAATTGATCATACAGATCCGAGATAAGTTTTCCAAAGCTTTTATACATACCCAGTTTACACGTGCCTTCAATTAACTCCGATGCGTGTAATATATCGCCAGTTAAGTTTGAGCATGAAGTGTTATTTAATGTTGATGAAAAAAGCAATTTGAACAGATAATTTGTCTGATCGTGACGGCGTACAATACGCCGTTCAGCAGATGTGTTGTAACCGTACAAGTTAATTTAATTAATGGTCGACTCTGGACAGAACTCGAATACGTCACTGTAAAAAAACAGCCGATAGTTTTGGCACCATAATAGAATTTAATAACGTGACAACACGTTATTGTCAGCCAGCACCATAAAGATACTTAGAGTACGGATACAGTACCAAGCTCCCCCACAGATCCAGTCGTGAGATTGTACAAAAAGAAGCGATGGGAGCAACTGAACAGGCGAAAAGTTTCGTCATGTCAGAGACATAACACAGTAGAGTAACAATATGAAACGTATGCTAATCAATGCGACGCAGCAAGAAGAAATGCGCGTAGCACTGGTTGATGGCCAGCGCCTGTATGATTTAGATATCGAAAGCCCGGGTCACGAACAAAAAAAAGCCAATATTTATAAAGGCAAAATCACTCGTATAGAACCGTCATTAGAAGCCGCCTTTGTTGATTACGGCGCTGATCGTCACGGATTCCTTCCTTTAAAAGAAATAGCCCGTACTTACTTCCCACAAGGTTATACTTTCCATGGTCGTCCGAATATTCGTGACGTGATCAAAGAAGGTCAAGAAGTTATTGTCCAAGTAGACAAAGAAGAACGCGGCCAAAAAGGCGCAGCCCTCACCACTTTTATTAGTGTTGCAGGTAGCTACTTAGTCTTAATGCCTAATAATCCTCGTGCTGGCGGTATTTCTCGTCGCATCGAAGGTGATGAACGCACTGAACTTAAAGAAGCTTTAAGTCGTTTAGAACTGCCTAAAGGCATGGGTTTAATCGTGCGTACTGCCGGTGTTGGTAAATCGTTTGAAGAACTAAACTACGATTTAAAAGCGCTGCTTGTTCATTGGGATGCGATTCAGCAAGCCTCTGATGGCGGTAAAGCACCGTTCTTAATTCATCAAGAAAGCAACGTGATTTTCCGTGCGATTCGCGATTATTTACGCCGTGACATCGGTGAGATCCTAATTGATAAAGCCCGTGTATTTGAAGAAGCTAAAGCGCACATTGAGCGTTTTCGCCCTGACTTCATGAGCCGTGTAAAACTTTATCAAGGTGAAGTGCCTCTTTTTACTCATTATCAAATCGAAAGCCAAATTGAGTCTGCGTTTCAACGTGAAGTACGCTTACCTTCTGGTGGTTCAATTGTTATTGACCCAACTGAAGCACTTACTTCTATCGATATCAACTCATCTAAAGCCACTAAAGGCGGCGATATCGAAGAAACTGCGCTTAATACCAACTTAGAAGCTGCAGACGAAATTGCTCGCCAATTACGTTTACGCGACTTAGGTGGCTTAATCGTTATCGACTTCATTGATATGACACCACCGCGCCATCAACGTGAAGTAGAAAATCGCTTAAAAGATGCTGTTCGTCCAGATCGTGCCCGTGTACAAATTGGTAAAATTTCGCGTTTTGGCTTACTTGAAATGTCGCGTCAGCGCCTACGCCCTTCATTAGGTGAAGCGAGCCAAGGCCCATGCCCACGTTGTAGTGGTCAAGGTACTATTCGTTCAAACGAGTCGATTGCATTGTCAATCCTACGTTTAATCGAAGAAGAAGCGATTAAAGACAATACCTCACAAGTTAATGCCCAAGTACCTGTAGCGGTTGCCTCATATCTGTTAAATGAGCAACGCCGTAGCGTGCATCGCATCGAAAAACGTCATAACTGTGATGTGGTGATCATTCCAAATCAACATATGGATACACCACATTATGAAGTAATGCGTTTGCGTAAAGATGAAACAATTGAAGCAGCAAGCTACGAGCAAATCACATTACCAGAACAAGAAGTGTATGAAACATCAAAAACACCAACGGTCGCGGTACGTGAAGAGCCGGTGTTAAAAGGCGTAGTTATGCCATCAACACCAGCACCACAAGCTCAGGCTCAAACAGCCCCAGCAGCGGCACCACAAAGTGTTGCAGCCCAGCCGCAGGTAAGTTTATTTACTACCATCAGCAATTGGTTTAAGGCTTTATTTGCAACGCCTGCTGAGCAAATAGAAAGTAAAGAGCAACAGCAGCAAAAAACAGCGAGTGAATCTCGTAATAATCCACGTCGTAACAATGACGGTGATACACGTCGTCGTAATAACCAACGTCGTCGTAACAATAATTCACGCACTAAACCGCAAAGCGAGCGTACAGAGAGCGTAGCTGAAGAAACGCCAGCAGTTGGAAACACGCAAAACAACGAGCAACAGGAAAGAAACGATAACCGTAACAAACGTCGTCGCAATCCTAACTCACGTAAGCGTAACGATGACAGCAAAGTAGTAGCAGAAAAAACCGAAGCAAAAGCTGACGTAAAAGACGTTGCACCAAGCCAAGATGTCGTTGTTGAAGCAACGGAGCAAAAACCTAAGGTTCGTCGTCAGCGCCGTAACTTACGTAAAAAAGTTCGCCTGCAAGATGAAAATGCACAACCGGCTACAACCAACAATGACGCAGAGCAACAAGCTACGCCTGTTGTTGATGACAAGCCGGCTAAGCCAGTTGTAACTCAAACTGAAGAAGTTAAAGCACCGGTTGAGGCTACTGCTGTTGAAACAACGGCTGTTGAAGCGCCTGAGCAAAAAGCTGAACAGACGGCACCAAACGAGCAAGAGACAGTAACATCGACTGATGAAGAGCAAGGCCAAACGCGTACGCGTTCACGCCGTTCTCCACGTCATTTACGTGCTGCTGGGCAACGCCGTCGTCGCCCTGAGGGTGAAGAAGCTACGCCAACGCAAGGTACACAACCACCAGCATTTATTCCAGTTGCAGATCAAGCCGCTGCTGAATATGAAGCTGAGTTAAAAGCCAAGCAAAATAAGCAAGCTGCAGAAGTAGTTGAAGAAAAACCTGCCGTTGCTGCAGAACCTACTCCAGAAGTGGTTGAACAAGCGCCTGTTGCTGCTGAAGCAACTGAAGAAGTGGTTGAACAAGCGCCAGTTGCTGCAGAACCTACTGAAGAAGTGGTTGAACAAGCACCAGTTGCTGCTGAACCTACTGAAGAAGTGGCTGAACAAGCGCCTGTTGCTGCAGAACCTACTGAAGAAGTGGTTGAACAAGCACCAGTTGCTGCAGAACCTACTGAAGAAGTGGTTGAACAAGCGCCTGTTGCTGCAGAACCTACTGAAGAAGTGGTTGAACAAGCACCAGTTGCTGCAGAACCTACTGAAGAAGTGGTTGAACAAGCGCCTGTTGCTGCTGAAGCAACTGAAGAAGTGGTTGAACAAGCGCCTGTTGCTGCTGAAGCAACTGAAGAAGTGGTTGAACAAGCGCCTGTTGCTGCAGAACCTACTGAAGAAGTGGTTGAACAAGCGCCTGTTGCTGCTGAAGCAACTGAAGAAGTGGTTGAACAAGCGCCAGTTGCTGCTGAACCTGCTTCAGAAGTAGTTGTTGAGGAAGCACCAATGGCAGAGCCTAAGCCTACTGCAAAACCTGTAGCGCACACTAAAACAGTGATCACTTCAGGTAAAGCAAGTGCGCCAATGGCACAACCTACTGCCGTTGCAGATAGCGAAGTCGCCCATACGCCAAAAGCGATGGCACACGACAAACGTGACGCTATTCCAGATAGCGGCTTACGTGCCGGTTCTATCAAACCAGCTGGTCGCGCGAATGCTGCAATGACTAAAACCATGAGTGTTGACTAACACTTTTGGTTTAGCTTAAAAGCACACTAAAAAGCCGCGTTAATGAAAATTAACGCGGCTTTTTTAATAGCAGTTATAAGGTTAAAGAGAACGATTTATACCAATCTGCCAAATTATGTGATCTAATTAGCACACTGATACTTATCTACTTTTACTAAATTGAACTTAGAAAAATCCAAGCAACTTTTAGCTTTATCACGTAAAGAGCCTAATGCGAGAAAG
>NZ_JACJDM010000119.1:0-2195 GCF_014163545.1 Pseudoalteromonas sp. SR45-6 | reverse complement strand
ACCCTCAGCGCCACCGTGGATGCCAATGGTGATTGGGTAATTAGCCCGACAACCCCACTGCCTGATGGTGCGTTTAGTGTTGATGTCAGTGTCCTTGATGGTGTTGGCAACGAAACCACCGACTCAATTAGTGGTGTGATTGATACCACCGCGCCGAGTCTTACAGTGCAAGGCGTGGGTGATGGCAGTGACGTCACCCCGGTATTCAGTGGCACCAGCAATGAAATCGGTGGCACAGTGACCCTAGTGGTTACCGATGCCAACGGGGTTGAACAACCCCTGAGCGCGACAGTACAAAGCAATGGTCAATGGTCAGTCGAAGTACCGAACGGCCTGAGCGAGGGCGATTACACCGTCAATGCCGTCATTACCGATGCGGCGGGAAATGATACTCAAGTGGCCTTAACAGGCAATATTGATACCTCAGTGCCTGTTGTTATGGTTAATGATAATGGCCTTGGAAACAATGCGACACCAACGATTACGGGTACCTCAACCGAGCCTGCGGGCACCGTTGTCAGCATCAGTATCGTGGATGTCAATGGCGATAGTTATGGATTAAGTGCCACCGTCCTCGCTGATGGTTCATGGCAAGTAACAGCACCAAGCTTACCGGATGGCAGTTATACAGTGACCGCCAGTATTACCGATGCGGCAGGCAATACCGGCAGTGACACCGGAACTGGCAGTGTGGATACCTTAGATCCGTTGATCAGCATTAATAACTTGGGTGCAATTAATGATGACACGCCAACGCTCAGTGGCACCTCATCAGAGCCACAAGGGACAGTGATAAACCTCACTGTCACCGACAGCGGTGGGACAGTTACCACACTCAGTGCCACGGTTGATGTCAATGGTGACTGGGCCGTTACCGCCCCAGTTTTAGCCGATGATGATTATACGGTGGTTGCGAGCGTCAGTGATGCGGCGGGCAATAGCAACAGTGCCACCGATACCTTCACACTCAATACCTTAGCGCCAAGTATTACCATCAATGCGATTGGTGAAACCAATGACACCACACCGACCATTAACGGCAGCAGTGATGCGCCAGATGGCAGTGTTGTCACTGTGGTGATAAATGATGGAATTAATCCAGCAGAGACTATTCAAACCACCGTAACCGGCGGCACGTGGAGTGTCACGGCCAGTAGTGATTTAGCGGAGGGTGACTTTACGGTGACCGCCACCGTTGAAGATGGCGTGGGTAATCAAGGCACGGCCACAGTTACTGGGATTATCGACACCACCATGCCGGATATCAGCATTAATCCGCCAGCCGACACGAATGACACCACGCCTACTATCAGCGGCACGGCCAGTGCGCCACAAGGCAGCATTGTCACCTTAGTATTTAATGATGCGGCAGGCAACTCACACACAGTCACCACGCAAATGACACCATCAGGCACCTGGTCAGTGCCTGCGCTGGAGGTATTGGCTGAAGGCGAATACACAGTCACTGCGAGTGTCTCAGATCAAGCGGGCAATCCAGCCAGCGCCAGTGTCACCGGGGTGATTGATGTAACGGCTCCAATGCTCAGTGTGGATGCACTGGCAGACAGCAGTGATGTGACCCCCCTTATTAGTGGCCAAAGTAGTGGTGTGCCAGCAGGCACACAAGTAACGATTGAAATCATCGCTGCAAATGGCGCAGTACAAAGCGCGACAGCCCTAACGGATGGCGCAGGAAATTGGTCGGTGGAGGTCAGTAACGCGCTCGTCGAAGGCGAGTACACAGTGAATGTCAGTGTGACAGACTCCGCAGGCAATACCGGCACCGATAGCGAAACTGGGGTGATAGACACAACAGCGCCGAGCGTCACTATCGATGCACCGGCGTTGACCAACGACAATACGCCGCTGGTTACAGGGACATCGGATCTAGCCAATAGTGACATTGCGATTACCTTTACGGATGGCAATGGCAGCCATACGGTGACAGTACAAACCAATGCTAGCGGTAATTGGAGTGCAGAAGCCACGCAGCCGCTTATCGATGGTGCGTACACCGTGACTGCCAGTCTCACTGATGCCGCAGGTAATACCGGCAACGCCAGTGACAATGGCGTGGTGGATACAATTCCACCAGAGCTTGCGTTTGTGCCCACCTTCCTATTAGGACAGTTAGTGTCTCTCAGCGGTACCTCCGATTTACCTGCTGGTAGTACTATCACCATCACTGAAAATCT
>NZ_JACJDM010000118.1:0-2324 GCF_014163545.1 Pseudoalteromonas sp. SR45-6 | reverse complement strand
CGAAAACAGTTAAATAAATTGACTGATGATGATCAGTTAAGCTAATTTAAAAACGGCTCTACAAAATGATAAATCAGGTGATCAAAGCTGATGAGAATCGGTGATCAAAGTCATGAGAATACGCAAGTAGGAACCCGCTTTAGCTGTGATTGTTTTTAAATCCAGCCACAGGCATCGAGCTATGGGCTACGGTTACATCCTAGCTCCTAGTCACTTCCCTAGAACCTAGCGCCTTTACCTTAATCTATGATTGTTTTAAAATCAATTTTACCACCGAGCTCACCGAGGCGCGGCGCTACACAGAGAAGATAAAAAGTGCTTCGAGCTACGAGCTACGAGCAAATCCTAGCACCTAGCTCCTTTTACTACCGTAGGCGTTAAGCTTGCTAACGCGAAAACGCAGCTTTTAGGGGGATACCTCTTCAGGGCTAACCTAACCAAGTTTCAAAAATCCGTAAAAAAGCAGGCTAAACTTGATACCTGCTTTTTAACAACTTACATTTAAACTAAGAATCCCCTCAAGCTTTGAGTTTAAAGTCTTTTACAACATCATAAAAATCTTTAATCACATGATAGAGTGAATCATCTCCCGCGTCTAAATCTAAAGTTTCGATATTTTCCAGCAAAATTTCGTGCTTAAAACGCCAATTAGATTGTCTTTTCATTTTATATGCATCAGCAACCTTTTCAGCAAAATGATGAAACTCTTCTGGCGAATAGCGGCTAGCATTAATCGATACTGTATAGATATCTTGATTTTCTTCATTTATCTCACGTTCGATTTCAAGGTAATAAGGCCAATAATCCCCCTCCTTAGGAGTATGCTTAGTTAGCATTAATATCATCTTGCTATCATCAATATCAGCACCCAGTTTAGGGAATAGTTTCCTTACAGCTTCATTAAAGAGATTAAACTCATTTAAGCCATGCAACTCATTAAATACCTTATGATTATGCTGTATTAACTCAGCAAGCTTTAGCTGCCAATCGTCATAAGCATGCGCGTTTGGTAATACATACCCAAAATATTCTAGAGGAGTTAGCTCAATGAGGGAGTATGATTTTTTATTATAGGTAAGTTCCTGATTTTCTAGGAGGCGAAGTGTTTCGAAGTGGTTAGCTGATACCGTATTTAGTAACTTATTATAGTTTTTAAAGTAGAGAGTTCTTTTCTCATCCCACTCACCAAAAATGAAGTCATGAACATCTCTTAATTGATGCTCTTGTTTTTGGGTTAATAAATTACGTCCAAATAAATCAAGTAATGCATCTGACAGCCAAGTATCATCTACTTTCACAAATCGATTATCATACTCGTCACCATGGTTTTTAAAGTGACTATCCGATAACACATATACTTTATTCCAATCAGCATAATTAGTTTCTATCCAACTAGCGTATTTTTTTAATTGTTGGTTTTGTAATTTACTACCGTCTTTTCTCTCAATAACAATAACTAACTTTTGACTTGGATCTAAAACAAGCAAGTCAATCCGTCCAGCGCCATCATTAATAGGGAATTCGCGAATAACTTTAGCTTGAGAGGTTGAATGAGAAAGTAGCTCAAATGTACTTAAAAAATTTCCTAACTGCTCATCATCAGCAACATTAAAGACATAGTGAAGTAGTGCTTTTAAAAAGTAATCGCCTTGTTGATGGCCTCCATTGGGATCTAAAAGCCATGCCAAAATATCAGACTTCTTATTTTCATCAAGCTTTATCAACTCAAGTACTGAAGTTTCTTCACTTCGACTAGACAGAGCTTTAAAATCCTTATCCAATAATAGTTTAAATGTTTTTTCCAATAAATTTACACTCACTTCTCACCTCTTATTTTACTTATAAATTATCAAGCGACGTTATTTTTTAAAGTGCAATATAACAGCGACAGTCCAGAAGAATTTATAGTAACGAGTAAGCGAAGCCTTCCCTGTAACTGCTTCTTATATATGACTTAATAAAAACCATCCTTAAGTACCACATACTTAATCATTATGGGAGGCCAGTCAAGGTAAATTCATATTTTTATATATAAACCAGAACCTTAGCGTTAACACTAGTTATTAACAGCACTGAAAGTACTACACGCTTTTATTTGCAACACATTAATTACAAACTAAATAACACGATCAACATTATCTTTAGCTAAACCCCAGGGCAAGAGTATGAAAAAAGCCTATGATTTCAATACCTTTCCAAGGTAACCTGTACTGCGCATAGCTTTTTTCTGTTTTGCGGGCATGCCTTTATTAAAGCTTGTTTCTGCTTTTAGCTGATTAAATGCGATGTGTCTCAGCCCCGCAAATACAGGTGCTGCACCTTCA
>NZ_JACJDM010000117.1:0-2396 GCF_014163545.1 Pseudoalteromonas sp. SR45-6 | reverse complement strand
CTCGGTAAAGGCGACCCAGTAAAATACTTACGGGAAATAAACTGGCAAAATTTGGGCAAGCAAGCCGCCAGTGAAGTAAAAGCCGTAATCAAAGGCTTTAGAGATACCTTGCAAGATATTTCAACCAGCTGGAAATACGACCTCCTACTGCCAGACTCAGCCATTGACGGCATGCAAGCCATGGTCAAACAGCTTGATGAAGTCACCCCAAAAATTGACCAAGGCGTTAAAACCGCCGCAAACGATATCGGCAATCGCGTAAATAAAGCCCTCGATGAGTTTGAGCCACCGGCAAGTACAGGTGTAGTGGGTAAACCGAAGAAAACCGTTGCCAATGAGCTTAAGCCGCCGAAAGGGAATGATTTAAAAGGGGCTGCAGCGCTTAAGCGAGTCAGAAACCCAGCCCTTGATGCCCATTATAAAAACTTAGCTGCTTATGAAACGGCTTATAAGAACAAACTAGATGACGCTATTAAAAATGGTGACTCAAGCCATCGCATTGGTGCATTTAAAGCAAAACTTACCGAAGTTAAAGGTGAACGAGCAGCAAGTGCCTATATGGCAAAACACTTTTCTAAACCGCCTCCTCCTGCAAAAATGGAGCTTGGCTTTGGCCCGGGTCCTGGTGTCGACCAAATTTGGGCAAAGCGTGATAAAAATGGCAACGTGCTAGAATACTTTATCGTTGAAGCTAAGGGACCTGGTGCTAAGCTTGGCAAAACAAGTAAAGGGTTCACACAAATGGATGATGATTGGATTAAAATGAACCTCAAACGCATGAAAAACTCGAAAAAGTACCCTGAGCGTAATCAACTAGGGCAAAATTTACTTGAAGCAGATGATTTAGATATACCAGTAAACAAACTAGTGATAGAAGCTGTTGAAGAAAGTGGCAATGTAGTTGACGCAAAATTACAACCTTTACCTTAGAGAATTAAGAATGTTAAAGCTAAATAAACTTACCGCAGAAGATGTTGAATATGACATCACGCGTGCAAATACTCACTTGCCAGCGTGGTTAGAAAGGTTTAAAGACACCAGTAGGACGCTCGAACAGTACAAAAAAAGCGTTTTCAAAATTTCTGACTTTTATTTAATGTTAGCGTATGGTAATTACGCACTCGAAAACGTCTCAGAAGTGAAGCCCAATTTAAAAAAAGCCGCGCCCTATGCGTTTTTATGCGGCTTCGACCCTGAGTTACAGACCCGTAAAAGCGATTACTCCATTCAAAAAGAGTTAAACATCTGTTTGTTGTTTGGTGAGCCTGAATTGCTAGAACAAATAAAAGCGCTTGACTGGTCACTATCAGAAGATGATATTGTACATCCTGCTATTTACCAATATGATCACTTATTAATGCAAATAGCCACTGGCAGCCCTCTTACCCCGCAGGCCATTAACACCGCACAACAAGATGCTCAAAAAGCCAAAAATAAAGATGTATTGCAATTTTTCGCCCCTTTAATTGAAGCTATATCAGCATTAATTTCTGGTGACCAACCGCTCTGGCAAGCCAGTATTGATAAAGCAATCAAATGGCACTCTGATGAATGTAAATTTGGTGATTACAAAGATATGGAAGAAGGCTTTATCTGTTTAAATGCCCTTACTATGGCAAAGTTAGGCAAAGACATGCATGGTTGGCAATGCCACACCGACTCATTATATTTACCTTTATTTTTAATTGATTAGTTTCGATAATCACACAACACGAGCCTATTATCTATGAGCAGCTTAATTCACTTATCACTTATTGACGAAGATAGATACCCTACTTCGCTTGACGGTGATGATGAAAGTAAATACCAACAGTTATTAGACATAACTCAAAAAGAAGCCATTCATTGGCAAAGCATTGAAATAAATTTGCGTGGCTTTGAGCCTGCGTTGCAATTATGGGACGCCATTGCGGGTAATAGCCGTTTATTATTGATTGCTAGCTTTAATTTTTATCCTCACAAACTACTCCCACCCGATGCGGATATCAGCGGTAGCTTTGGTTTTTTTCCTGCGGATATGGTTAAAGATTTATACGCGATAATGGAGGAAGAATACAATTTTGATATTAGCAACTTAGAAGGGCAGCAAATTATTGCTGAAATTGAAAAGGATGGAGACGATGAAGTAAACCCCGAAGCCTATGAGCTAGTTCGAGATAAATACTTTGTAACCTTTAGAGATGCGGCTGAGCAAGGTAAATCTATCGTCGTACTCATTGAGCAATAATTAACTTATATAGAAAACGCTAAGGACAGCACATGCGACCTGAAATAAAAAACATCCCCCAACAACTTGGGCAATACTTGTACCAGCAAATAAATGAGCCGTGGCTTGAGGCTCAGCTTATTTTAGATTGCGAAGATGAAAACCAACTTGAATGCAAGGCTCACTATCA
>NZ_JACJDM010000116.1:0-2540 GCF_014163545.1 Pseudoalteromonas sp. SR45-6 | reverse complement strand
GGTTTTAACTCCTCAGGAAATCCGTGTTTTTCTGTTATATCTTTATCTATTTTGAAGTAGTGCTCTATTGATTGATATAAGTGTGTCCCAAGCGGGATTGATGTATCCATAAAGGTCATGGCTGTGGCGTATGCCAGTGAATCCCATTGACGATTTGAACCACCTACATAAAAAGTAGGCTTGGTAAAGCGATAATGTTTAGGGTATTTTAACGGCACCATAAGAGATACAAACACACGTGAACCACCGCGGGCTGAACCGACATTACGCTCATTTGCACCATAGCAAACAATGTCTTCGTAAGGTAAATAAAACGGTTTTCTAAACAAAGTATGAGGGGTTTTTACAAGCCCGGTATGGCGATTAAAATAAAAATTATCTCGGTGCGCTAATATTGCCCGGTGTTTCAGCATATAAAAACCAACAATAAACATAGGTGCATATATAGCAAATGGCACCCACCGATAATCCTCCCACACAAAACCAATAACAACCAAATCAACGAAAAAAAACATAACTGCAGATACCATTAGCAAGAAGCTTAGAGCAGTAAATAAATTTGACCACCCTCCAAACCATGAAATAGCCAACTGCTTACCATCGCTCTCTACCCAATGTCCCTCAAGCGTTGAGCCACTATCTGGGGATGAAAGCTTTGCTGCATATTCATCAGTAAAACGCTTACTTTTAAATGTGCGGGTTTTAAACCCGCAGCCATTGAGTGCTTCGGCTTTTTTTAATCGCGTTTCATAACTGTCTTTATGTAAATAGTCCCTTGGCAGTTGCTCTTTATATGTTGCTCTATCATCAAAATATTTACTTTCGTTTCTAGTCCGCCTCCTTATTTCGGCCACTTTCTCGGGGTTATTTTTTCTAAACTCTTCTCTTCGCACCACCGCTTCTTCATCTAACGCCAGTTGTTTGATGGTTTTATCTTTTGATCTGGTAGGGTCTCGATTTGGGTTTTCAGCGCACCACTGGTTAATCGCGTTAATACGATTTTCTCGTTTAATTTTTTCTCGTTCTTCGTGAGTTAAACCGTCTTTTTGTTCAGCAAAATAGCGCTCAAGATCCTCATCACTAATAAGGTTATCAAGTAAGTCATCAAGTTCGCTTGATTTCTCTGAGCTTTTATCATCACTACTCATTGTTACTCCTTTTGTAATGGTCAACAAATTCTGTAGAGATTCTAAGCGGCATTTTTTAATTCATTATATTTCTGATGTGGCGTCATATAATTAAGCGTAGAATGCCTACGTTTGTAATTGTAAAACTGAATATAATTGTCCACCTCACTTATAACTGAATGATGATTTATAAATGACAGGCGATTCAGTCGCTCTGTTTTTAAACTTCTAAAAAATCGCTCCATTACTGCATTATCCCAACAATTACCTCGACGACTCATACTTTGCGTTATAGTTAGTTGTGATAACCGAGCTCTAAACGAGGCTGCAGAATACTGACACCCCTGATCGGAATGAAACATCAGTTGATTAAGAACCGGCTGTTGACGCTTAATAGCATTATTCAATGCTGCTATAGCCAATTCAGCATTTGGGCTTGTTGATAAGGCATACCCTACAACTTCCCTCGTTGATAAGTCTAACACACAGGCCAAGTAGCTCCACCCTTGACGGTTCCTGATATAGGTAATATCACCGACCCAATGCGTGTTATGTGAATCAGGGTTAAACTCTCGTTTTAAGAGGTTCTGTGCGTACTTATGTTCATCACCTGAGTTAGGGTAGTAATGTTTTTTCTTCGGCCTGATGGCTTTTATATTCAACTTTTTCATCAGTGCCGCTGTTTTATATATTCCAATCGTATGATTTAACGCATTCAGTTCAACGTTCACTCTGCGTCTACCATACGTATAACCAGAATCGTCAGCGATAGATTTAATTAACGCCAGCAGTGCCTGCTCTGACTTATTTGGCGCGACGGGCGCATAGTAATAACTACTTGTACTGACTTCTAAAGCACGACACAACTCAGATACCGTATAGCTTGGGGTCGCTTTCTTCAATGCTTTAATTACTTTAAATTTTGATTGTCGCGAATGAAGAAAGCGGTGGCTTTTTTTAATATATCATTATCCCTTAAAGCGCGCTGTAGCTGCTTCTCTAGCAATTGAATACGTTGCTGTTCTGGTGTGAGTGCTTGTACATTTCCCGGGCTCTTACCATCTAGCTCAGATAGATATTGTTGCTTCCAACGTGATACTGCTGACTTTCCTGCGCCAGACATCTCTTCAATTTGCTTATTGGTATAACCTTCTTCTACCATTAATTTGGCATATTCAAGTTTTTGTTGTGCACTGAGTGTTACTTTTGATTTTCTGGTCATAGTGATACCTTTTGGGTTTAGCTCATTTTACGCTATAAACCTGTCCAGTTTCATTAGACCATTACATTTATTTGCTGTACTTCTTGTAAATTTTTTATAACTTAGCTTTTTATAACTTAACAATGGCTTGGCTGATTACTTGGCCAACGAAATTAAGATGACACCCATCTTAACTATTCAGAGTGAATATC
>NZ_JACJDM010000115.1:0-2629 GCF_014163545.1 Pseudoalteromonas sp. SR45-6 | reverse complement strand
AGCAGCGGCATCAGCGGCGGCATCAGCGGCGGCATCAGCGGCGGCATCAGCTACAACATCAGCGATCACATCTACAATAATACATCCGTGGCCTAGATCGATCTGAGGGTTAGCATTGGTATATTGTTTAGGTTCACCGGGTTGAATGCGGCCAGTTAGCATTTCATCAAGTTTAGTGGTACTCATTGTAGGTATTTCCTTTTTTTGTTAAAAAATAAACAGCCAGTAAAGACTAGCAAAGCCCTCAAACAAAATGTATTACACTTGATTACAAATGAATCTCTCAGATAACACAGAGATATATGGTCACTCCGCCAGCGAATTTTTTACTAATAAAGGTAACGGTCCTATGACATAAATCCGGCGTCTAATGTCTATTTCGTTGGAAATTAAAAAGTGGAAAGTAAAAAGGACAGACACATTTTTTTGCAAAAACTACAGTATCAACTACTGTTTTTGCAAAAATCATAGTATCAACCACTGTTATTACACGGCTGTGTTGTAGTTGAGTGTGGGTATAAAAAATTCATATCATAATGCCTCTTTTATCCATGTTTGATCTGAATACTCAGTGTTATCTTCCATAAACCTAAACCAGCTTAAATAATTCTCAATGTAGTCTGTACCAATGCCATTAAAACGTCTTAACCATGCCTTCCATCGCATCATATAATTATTAAGTGTTTGGATATGGTAAATACCTTCTACTACTCTTTGGTTATCCAACCCAATCAAACGTTTATGGTCAATGTCGAGTTCTTTAGCAATACCTTTATATGATAAGTTTCCATCAGTACAAAGCACTGAGCCTGATAATAAAGGCTTCAATTGTGCTTGAATATTTTCTTTTGTATTTCGTTCTAAAACCTTGTGAGATATAGCACCACTACGATCAAGAGCAATGAAAATAGGAACTTTTTCGATTTTTCCACCGCCACGTTTACGTGACTTACGGTTAATAGCCCTCTTACCTTTAAAAGATTCTGGTAAAGATGTTTCATCAGCTTCAATAACACCCGTTAGTACTGAAGGATTAAAGCTGGCAGGGGCTTTAATAAACATATGTCGCCAACGAAATGACGTTCTAAGTGTTATATCCAAAGCTTTAGCTGATTTTCTAAGGGATACGCCTTCCCACATTAATTTGGTATATTCGATCCACTTCTCAGCCTTTTTCATTCGGTAAAGTGGTGAGTCTGCAAGTGCATTAAATGTTTTGTTGCATGATTTGCACTTAAAGCGCTGAATTCCTTGCTTTGTCATTCCCCAACGATTTAGATTATGTGAATCACAATGGGGGCAATGAGATATTGATTCCTCATGGTCGGCAATAGCTTGACCTACTTGGTTAGTGGCAATATTTGATTCAACTTCGTGGCGAAGCTTTTTAAGTTGAGCGTAATTTAAGTTGGTAATGTGATGTAGTATATTTTGAAACTGCTTGGAAGCCATATTGCACCTGCCGTTGTTGGGTTTCAGTACATTAACTATAGTTCACCAACACCGAAAGACAACATAGCCTATTACACACAGTGCTACTGAAGTTGATATATTATGACTCGCGCAAGAAAAAAGCTTATTGATTTAGCATCGATATCTTATTATCACTTAATCTCACGATGCGTGAGACGTGCATTCTTGTGTGGTGATGATAAATACACAGGTAAAAACTTTGCTCACCGTAGGGAGTGGTTAGTAGAGCGAATTAAGTTATTAAGTAGTGTGTTTGCCATTGAAATTGCTGCCTACGCGATTATGAGCAATCACTATCACCTTGTTGTGAACGTCAATAGGCGTCAAGCACTTGATTGGTCTGATGATGAAGTAATTAACCGCTGGTATCAGCTTTATAACGACCACTTTTTAGTCGACCGCCATTTAAAAGGTGAGCAGTTAGATAAGCCAAGTTTGCTCTTTTTTAATGAGATCATCGCTAATGGCGAGAAAGATTGTATGACATCAGCTGGTATATGAAAAACCTCAATGAGTACATTGCCCGCGAGGCCAATAAAGAAGATAACTGCACGGGTAAGTATTATTCGCTGCCATCCTTGGCGCTCATCCTTCGGGCTGCCTGACGGCATTCAAATTTATTCCTTATAAATTTGAGGGAAGGGCGCATTACTTATAAAGAATAGTCGCATGCATTATTAGATGAAACCGCAGTGCTCAGTTGCATGGCCTACGTTGATTTGAACTCTATCAGAGCAAACATAGCCAATACGCTTGAAGACCGTGATTTCACCTCAATTCAAGAACGTATAGCGCACTTTAAAGCCTTTACCACAGACACGGTTAAAGCGAATAAGCTTCTCAAACAAAAAGATAATATTCAGCATGAAAGCCAACCAGCACAGCTAAAACCATTTGGCGGCAATCACATTAAACACAGGATCCCCTTTGCCTTACTGGATTATATTGAATTAGTCGACTGGAGCGGCCGCCACATAGATCCAAAGAAAAAAGGGCATATCAACAAAACTATGCCAAAAGTGCTCCTGACTTTGAATATAGAAGAAGCGCAATGGCTTGAATCAATTCAACGTTTCAGGCAGCAGTACTCAAATTTTGCAGGCAGCAAACAACGGTTAAAGCAGCAAGCCGCCAGCAACGATGTAAAATGGTACAA
>NZ_JACJDM010000114.1:0-3344 GCF_014163545.1 Pseudoalteromonas sp. SR45-6 | reverse complement strand
AGGTTTAGTGTCATTGAGAGATATTTGGATCAATATTCATTACGGGAGATGAACCGCCCATTGCGGACCCGCATGATGGGTGGTGTGGGGGCTGGAGGTTAGAGACCTCCGGCTACCCGATTAGCTGTATTAAGCTCGATGATTGGTTTGTTACAATAACCAAATTTTTGTATCTGGAGCAATAATTTTATCTGTAAAATCCAGAAGTTCATCATCTTTCATTCTTTTAATTTCTTTAATAACCCGGCCACCTCCTAGGCTATCAGATAAGCTATTAACTAAATCTCGAGCCTGAATCGTTCTTTTTATCCTTTTTAGCCTTTTAATCTCCATAAGTATGTGGTCTCTTACAGTTTCCTCTCTAGCTTCACTTTCAACTGAACGTGACGTTTGAATAGCGCTATCTAGTAGCTTTTCTATTTCATTTCGCATTCCTACAACCTCACCATCAGCAGCCTTTTGCTGTGCAAGAATAGCTTCAAGTTTTTTATCCATGTTCTTTTTGATCTCTAAAACTTTTTCTTCTGCTTTACGGTCTGCCTCTTCAAGAATATCATTTTTTTTCTCGGTGACTTTATCAACAGTGTCATCTCCACTCCAGATGTGTTTTCGCATATCTGAGACTGTATCTTTCATCATTGTAAAAGTATCTGAATATAATTTATCAAATAAGTTTTCAAGTCTTTGAATGCTAGCATCAATTCCCTTTGCTGCCTCAGTAGTCGATTTCGATGCTTCATTAGACATTTTAAAAAAAGCAATAGAAAGCCAAATAGCACCTATTGCAAGAATCAATGATGCTATTGAAGCAATTAAACTTACCAGTTCTATTCCCGTCATTGTTGTCTCCATAATTTCTTTTGTCATCAAAGTTCCGAATACAGCTAACAATTTTATAGTGCGCGAAGGGCGGATCTTTCTGCTCCGACCACACTCATATGTATACTTTACACAGTTTTAACAAATTAGCTAAGATATTACTATTATTAAGTTTTCTAAAATCTTTAAGTAGAGCTAAATGGAACAATATACGCGCGTCGCTCATATCCTTGAATATCTGAGCAAACAACGTTTTACTACTTAATTAGCTATTATCAATAGCCGGGTATTGCTCACAGCCGAACTTAGTTAGAGCACTATGAGTTCAACCGAGCTTTGCTCTGAATATCAAATTCGACACTAACCAAAATAAATACACATACTGATGCGAATTATTGTGCTGATTTGAGCCAGAAAGTTCTCTTTTCAACCTTTGTTGAAAAAATGTCTTAAAACTGAACAAGCTGGCGTAGTCATTCCAGCACAGAAAAAGCGACTAATAATATCTTTTTCACCGTTTCAGGGGCCACACCTCGAGCTAGCTGTGTCGATGCATTGCTTAGCTGCGCGTCAATATAAGTAGCAGCAAATTCCGATGACATGTCCACAGAAAACTCTCCCTTAGTCTTTGAACGCTCTACCCATTTCTTGAAAAAAACTAATCCCTGCTTTTCAAGAAAATCTATTTGCGCTTGTGTTTCTTTTCCCAAATGTACTCGTGATTCGCGCATTTTTATAAAAAGACAGCCATTTGGAGATTCATCATGACAATTAACTGAAGTGGCAAACGATATAAGGTTATCAAGAGCCTCTCTAAATGGAACGTCACTATTTAGCATCTGCTGCACAGGCTCTAACACTTGCTCCTGATACCTAATCAGGACAGCTTTCATCAAGCCATCTTCATTAGAAAATTCACGGTAAAGACCAGGTTTAGATACACCCGATCTTCTGCAAATTTCATTAAGGGATAAATTACCTATATTGTCTTTCCAGTAAGAATCCATTGCCACATCTAAAATATGATCGCGATCTAAGGTCTTTGGACGCCCTCTAACGGGCTTAACTGTATTTGAATTCATTTGGTACCACTCGGTATTTTAATTTGACAGGCTGTTCTTTACGGTTTATTGTACCGGCTGGTATTTAATTAGGCAAAGCAAATAGGAAAGAATAATGAACGAAACACAAAAAAGCATCGTTATCACAGGTAGCAGCAGTGGATTTGGTCAAAAGTCAGTAAAAGATTTTGCTGATAAAGGCTATCTAGTGTTCGCTACTATGCGCGGCCCTGAAGGCAAAAACGCTGCAGTTAAAGCCGAATTAGAAGCGTATAGCGATTCTATTCAGGTTGTTGATATGGATGTTACTAACGACGATTCTGTCAAAACCGCCATTGCGAGTGTGCTAGATAAAGCGGGAAAAATTGATGTGTTACTAAACAATGCTGGCGTAATGTATCTTGGCATTACAGAAGCATTTAGCATTGATCAAGCTCGCGAGCAGATGGAAACCAACTACTATGGCGCTATGCGTACTATTCTGGCAGTTTTGCCTGCGATGCGTGAAGCTAAGTCTGGCCTGATCATCAACACCTCATCAATGGTTGGCCAAATTTCAGCGCCGTATTTCTCTACTTACGCAGCGACAAAACATGCTTTAGAAGGCTACCTCCAAGGTTTACGCTACGAAGTAGCACCATTCGGCATCGATGTCGCCATCGTACAACCAGGGCCATTCCCTACAGGTCTAAGTGCATCAGGACAACAACCATCACGCACAGACATACTGGACAGCTACGGCGAATTGGCAAACATTCCTGCCGCTATGTTCGAGGAATTCGGTAAATTTATGCAGAGCGATCAAGCGCCTAATCCACAAATGGTGGTAGATGCCTATTTAGCGCTAGCAGACATGCCTAAAGGTAAACGCCCAACACGCACAGCAGTTGGTTTAGTTTGGGGTGTAGATGAAATAAACGCAGCTAAACAACCTATCCAAGATCGTGTTTTGACAGAAATGCAACTAGACAAGGTGCTAGGTGGTGTTGACGTATAATTTTAGTCATCAGGGGGCAAGTTGTTTTTGCCCCTTTGGTTATCAAGTTACAATTAAATGAATTATTTATCTGCGAGCTTACAGGCACAACTTATCTTTTTATTCACCATTGAGCACACAGAGGCGCTTCGCGCTGCACAGAGTAAAAATTTTTGGACTTTTATTTACTTCTCGGTGAACTCGGTGTGCTCTGTGGTTAATTTCTTTAGTAACTAGCAACCTAACAAACCGCGTTTCAATAATGTAGTCAGGATTGTCAAAATGATGCCAACATGAGATTAAATTAGGTATTTGTCTGGCTCTAACTAGCACAACTTATCTTTTTATTCACCACAGAGAACACAGAGGCGCTTCGCGCTGCACAGAGAAAGAATCTTTGAACTCTTATTCACTTCTCGGTGAACTCTGTGGTTAAATTTTCTTGAACCTAGAACCTAGAACCTAGAACCTAGAACCTAGAACCTAGA
>NZ_JACJDM010000113.1:0-3553 GCF_014163545.1 Pseudoalteromonas sp. SR45-6 | reverse complement strand
GCAAGCCACTCGCCTACAGTGAATAATTAAACACTGAGATTAACGTTAACACCCGTAGGCGTTAAGCTTGCTGACGCGAAAACACCGAAACAATATTGAATATCGCGGTGGCAAGCCACTCGCCTGCATAAGCATATACACAAAAGGTTAATGCCAGGCAAATTGTACAAAACGTAGGAAATGGCTTTAACCATGAATTTTATAATCCCCGCATCATAAAGCCTTCGAGTACCTTTAACCTCTAACCTTCTCTCTTCAACCTTTTAATTTGACATTTTTTATCCTAACCTTGTTTCTAATTTGTATAATTTAATCAACAAGGAGCAACCATGAAAATTACCCATCATGGAGCGGTGAATGGGGTTACGGGGTCATGCCATCAGTTAGATTATGATCAACACTCATCGGTGTTGATTGATTGTGGGCTTTTTCAAGGGGAAGACGCCGGGTCAAGTTTAGCTATCAACTTTGATATCTCAACTGTCACTGCGCTGATTGTTACGCATTGTCATATTGACCACGTTGGCCGCATACCTTACTTATTTGCTGCTGGTTTCTCTGGCCCTATTTTTACTTCGAAGGCATCGGCAAGTCTATTGCCATTAGTTATTGAAGATGCACTTAAAGTCGGGGTAACGCGAGATCAAAAAATTATTAACGCCTGTTTAAGCTTACTTGCCAAGCGTATTGTCGCTATCGAATTTAATAGCTGGTTTGACTTACCAACCACCAGCAACAAGCCCACCGCGAAAGCTCGCTTACAACGTGCCGGGCATATTTTAGGCTCCGCCTATGTTGAAATCGATATAAAAACTAAAACTAGCAAGGAAAATTCCCATCGCGTGGTATTTTCTGGTGACCTAGGAGCGCCGCATACTCCGCTACTACCTTCCCCAAAAGCGCCTTACAAAGCCGATACTTTAGTGATCGAGTCAACCTATGGTGATAAAAACCATCAAGGCCGAAAAGAACGCACGCAAACACTGAAAAAGGTGATTGAAAAAGCCGTTGCCGATAATGGCATTGTATTAGTGCCAGCGTTTAGCATTGGCCGTACGCAAGAGTTACTGTACGAACTGGAGCAAATAATTCACAACGCAGCTAAAAATTCACCATGGCAAAATATAGAGGTTATTGTTGACTCCCCTATGGCAGCTAACTTCACCACAGAGTATCGAAAATTTAAAACCCTCTGGGACGATGAAGCAAAAAAACGCTTAGCCAAAGGTCGCCATCCATTAAACTTTGCGCAGTTGCATACTATCGACAGCCACCAAGAGCATATTGCCGTAATTAATTACCTAAGCAAACGCAAACAACCCGCAATTATTCTTGCCGCTAGTGGCATGTGCACCGGCGGACGAATTGTGAATTACCTAGAGCGATTTTTACCTGATGAAACTACCGATGTGATTTTTGTTGGCTACCAAGGCCGTGGCACGCTCGGCCGAGATATTCAAACCTATGGACCAAGTAATGGTTATGTGCATATTAATAACCATAAAATCACCATTAACGCAGCAGTACACACAATCAGCGGCTACAGTGCTCATGCAGATCAAAACGGCTTAATAAAATTTGTAACAGGTATGCGTAAAAAGCCCAGCCATATAAAAATAGTCCATGGCGATGATGATGCAAAACAGGCATTAGCCCAAGAGTATCGAGAGGTACTAGGAGAAGGAGTTAAAATTGAAATTGGGGAATCGTTGACGAGCTTCGAGTAGCGGGCTACGAGCAGCCCGGTGTTAAATTTAGTCTAATTCCTAGTCTTTAACCTTTTCATTATTCTGTGTAGCACAGGTTGTGAGATTCTCATGAGCTTTTGATTACATAGATCAATTTCCCAAGCATTCTCCCAATTACTTCGCACTCATTTAATGCGAACTATGTTTGCTCGTGATTGATATAACCAAGCTCAAAAACAATCATAAGCTGCGTTTTTAATTCTCCTACAGAGCCTTTTGCCACAGAAAGAAAATACGCTCTTTCTTTATCGGAATAGCGCTCATAACCTTCCGCTATATTACTCGGAACAGAAACAGCACAGCGACACATTTGATCTTTAAGCCCAAAATCTCGTAAATCATTGAAAACTTGATATACAAATAAACTTAATGAAAAAGATTTCTTCCATACATCTAAATTTTCATATTTCATCACCCCTCCTGGGTTGCTACTCCCTTTCGAAAACGACTAAATAACAATGGAACTATAATTTAACTGCAGGACGTAATATATCACCTCGCAGAACAACCCAGAACCTAATTACTATAATCAGCGGCTAAGATGATACGTAGCCCGCAACTCGAAGCTCGAAACCTCAGACATCTAAATTTTACACTACCTTTAAATGACTTGGTTTTTTAGGGTTAACTAACTCTGCAACAAAGCTTGTAAAGTCAGCGCCTAGGTTTTCATCACGCATGCTGTATTCAACAATCGCTTTTAAATAACCTAATTTATCACCACAGTCATGAGCTCGGCCGCTCATATGAAATGCTTCAACCGTTTCAATTTTCATAAGCATATCAATAGCGTCGGTTAGTTGTATTTCACCACCTGCGCCAACCGGAGTTTTATCAAGTAATTGCCAAATAGTTTTTGACAGTACATAACGACCAACTACAGCAAGGTTTGATGGCGCGTCACCAACACTTGGTTTTTCAACCATTGTTTTGATTTTCGCACTTTCACCCGCAGTAATTACAGCGCCATTTATATCAGCAATGCCGTATTTACATACATCTTGCTCAGGTACAGGTTCAAGCATAATTTGGCTTGCTGATGTTGCTTTAAAACGTGCAATCATTGCCGCTAAATTTTCTGTTTTTTGATCTGCAGTATAAGCATCAAGTATTACATCAGGCAGTAAAACTACAAAATCTTCATCACCAATGATTGGTTTAGCACACAACACTGCATGACCCAAACCTTTAGCTTCACCTTGGCGCACATGTAAAATAGTTACATCAGGTGGGCAAATAGAGCGCACTTCATCAAGTAACTTACGCTTTACGCGTTTTTCAAGTGTCGCTTCAAGTTCAAAGCTAGTATCAAAATGGTTTTCAATCGCATTTTTAGAGCTATGAGTAACAAGCACAATTTCTTTAATACCCGCAGCAACACACTCATTCACTATGTATTGAATAAGTGGTTTATCAACCAGTGGGAGCATTTCTTTTGGAATAGCTTTAGTCATTGGCAACATACGTGTACCAAGACCCGCAACAGGGATAACAGCCTTCATAATAGATCCTTTATAGAGTGTTTAAATCAATTTAGGATCAAGTTAGCAGCGCAAAGCTTTATAGGGAGTGAATGAGTTCGGGCTTCGAACAGCGAGTTCCTAGCACCTTTAACCTGTTCGCGGTGGCAAGCCACTCGCCTACAAGTAATTAATTAAACATTAAGGTAAACTTTAACACCCGTAGGCGTTAAGCTTGCTGACGCGTGTTTATTAACATCTTTATCTTCTCGCCTAAGGTAAAATGTAAAAACGTAGGAAATGGCTTTAGGCCTGTTCGCGGTGGCAAGCCACTCGCCTACAAGT
>NZ_JACJDM010000112.1:0-3593 GCF_014163545.1 Pseudoalteromonas sp. SR45-6 | reverse complement strand
CGATAATGTTGCGCCACTGCTCAAGGCTACGCATTTTTCTCATGGCTATCTCCTAATTGAAATTAAGAAATAGTTTAATCGGTTTGACGAGTTACTGGCAGGTGCACTTTGCTAGACGCTTACGTTTGATGTTGGATTTGTTTCTATTTTTTCAGATTTAATTGAGTATTATCGAAATGCCTCACAACAACTGTTTAGCATTTTTGAGTTTTTATTTACATTTAATATACCTCAAGCATTAAAAGACCTTTGGTTGCTTTCGTTTATTGGGGCTGGTGCATATATAAAAACTCCTAACATAGAAAATAGCCGCTTACTTCGTAACTTTGAAATATCTCAAGAGAATAAGTATTGGAAACCAATTTTTTTCTTACTAATGGGGGGCGCATTTATAGGCGCTGGCATATTACTTTCTATATTTAATCCATTAATATATACCGACTCTATGTCTGAAGAACCGCAGGTTTTAATGCGTGGTGCAGCTAGAAACGGTTTTATTGTCATTATTGGGGTTTGCGCTTTCTTTGTGTTAAATGCATATGCTCCTTCAGTGTAAAAGCAGCATAACAAGAGACTAAGATTACGACAGTCCGCTTATGGCACAGAGCCGTCATTCGGATCTAAATTGTTTATGCCCCCAAAATAATTTAACGTAAATACTCTAAAGCAAACTGTAATAGAGATCTGCATAATGCTTTACCTTAGTTAGTTAAATTTTCTGAAACAAAATCTATGAACTTCCTAACTTTTAACGGTTGTTTTTTGTCTGCATAAAGAAGGTGGACATTTCTAACTTTTGGTTGACACCCTTCAAGTACTCTAATGAGTTCTCCAGATTGGATGCTTTCTTCAAGCAAATGATAGGGTTGAAGAATAATGCCAATCCCCTTGAGTGCTGCATTTTTTAGTGCACTACCATTATTACTAATGAATCTACTGGTTTGTAAATGTAAGAGGTCAATTCTAAACTCCTTTTTAAAATTAGAGCTATCAAACCAAGGTTTAAAGCCTAAAAAATGATGATTTTCTAAATCCGTTATATTTTTTGGGGGACCGTTAGTTTTTAGGTATTTTGGTGAAGCACAAAAAATAAGTTGTTGGGAAAAAACTCTCTTTGAGATGTAAGAAGCGTCTTTCAAATCTCCGACTCTGAAAACGATATCATAATTGTCTAAAACAACGTCAGTTAAAGAATCGGATAATGTAAGGTCTATTCTTATTGCGGGGTTGGCCTCTAAAAAGTCGGCAATGATTGTTGTTAATACATGAGTACCAAAGTTGTGCGGAGCATTCACGTTAATCAAACCTTCAGGCTCTTTTGTAAAATCATCCATTGAAAGAACTAAATCTCTATATTGCTTTTGTAACGCTTTAGCTTTGTTTAGATACACCTCACCAGCTTCTGTTATGTTTTGTCCTCTAGTACTTCTATTAAGTAGTTTAATATTTACTTCCTTTTCTAGAAAATTCACGTATTTGCTTACCATTGTTGTGGAAATATCAAATTTCGTTGCGACTTTCGAAAAGTTTTTTTCCTTGCAAACAGAAATGAAAATCTCAATAGCTTTTAATCTGTCCATGTAAACCTCTGGTTTAAACTGTTTTAATCAAAAGTGGGTTAGTGATTTTATCCTAGCAGTATAAAATGGGCTCGTAAATCAAATGGAGTCAATATGGAAACTTACCACTTAATTAGCTTTGCATTAGTGTCATTCCTGACTGTGCTTAGTCCAGGTCCAGCTGTGTTATTTACAATTCACAATGTGTTTAATGCAAATTCACAAGATGTACTGAAGGGGGTTCTGGGTGTTGCAACAGGAATATTAATAGTAGGTTTCTTTGCAACGTTGTTAATCATGTTTACAACAGAAGCCGTTGGCGGCGCATTTAAGGTTCTTAATCTTGCAGGAGCTTTTTATTTTTTATATTTGGCAGCAAATAATCTTAAGGCATTTAAATATAAAAATAGTTTGAGCAATGAACAGAAAAAACATTTTTTTCACGGCCTAGTCATCAGTCTACTGAACCCAAAAGCACTTGCTTTTTTTATATTCATCTTTCCTACATACATGCAAGAAAATTATATTTCTGCGGGTATAGCAACACTATTAACAAGTATTTTTGCTTTAAATGTATTACTTGTTCATTGCTTCTATTATTTTAGTTTTAACTACTTAACTAAAACAATAGGCATTGACAAGTTCGCAAATTACTTCAATCGACTATCAGCATTTACTTTTTTTATCTTCGCTTTGTTTATGTTTAATCAATTTTTAACAAGCATTACTCAATAACTTAAGGTATCACTATGATTGATTTATATTACTGGACTACGCCCAATGGTCATAAAATTACGATGGCACTTGAAGAGCTAGGTTTGGATTACAATTTATATCCAATAGATATATCTAAAGGGGAGCAGTTTTCACCTGAGTTCAGCGAATTGAGCCCCAACCAAAGAATACCAGCAATAATCGATAACGCCCCATTCAATACTTTTAAACCAATCAGCATTTTTGAATCAGGCGCTATTTTGCAATATTTAGCTGAAAAATCAGGGAAATTAATCGGTGAATCTCTCACTGATAAATATAAAGTCTTACAATGGTTAGCTTGGCAAGTAGCCGGACTTGGCCCTATGGCTGGACAGAATCATCATTTTATACATTATGCTTCTGAGCAAGTACCTTATGCAATTAACCGCTATCAAAATGAGACGAATCGTCTTTATAGTGTTATGGACAAGCAACTGGCGCAAACTGAATATTTAGCTGGTAACTTTTATTCAATTGCTGATATCGCGTGTTACCCTTGGATAAGAATACATGCTTTTCAAAGTATTGATATTGAGAAGTTTAGTAACCTTAAGCGCTGGTTAAATAATATCAAAACGAGACCGTCAACAATTAAAGCTTTTGAGGTGGCAAGTAGAATTAATACCCAACCTACGGTTAATGAAAAGGCGTCGCACCTACTTTTTAATCAATCGCATGTTAAGTGATTTATTTAGGAGAACAACATGATTAAATTGTATGAATTAGCAGGAAAAAATGGGGTTATTTTTAGTCCTTATTGTTGGCGTATAAGAATGGCGTTAAGTTTTAAAGGGGTGAATTTTGAATGCGAAGAAGTCGCTTTCACGGACATTAAAAACATCAGTAAAGGGCTATTTAAAACGGTGCCAGTAATATCAGATAACAACAATGCTATTAATGATTCATATGATATTGCTGTCTATCTGGACAAAACTTACCCAGATACACCTTTACTTTTTCCAAATGAAGATTCAAAACAAACCTTTAGATTTATTGAAGCGTGGTCTAACTCGCTTCATTCTGATATCGCACAGATTGCAATTTTTGACATTTACAAAAAATTACAAGATAAAGATAAAGCATATTTTAGAAAATCAAGAGAAGCTCTTTTCTCAATGCCTCTTGAAGATGTACAAGAAAGGAAAAGTGCTGAAGCTACATCTAGTTTACTAAAAAAATTATTGGTTTTAGAAAAGTACCTCACAAGAGCAAGGTTTGTAGGCGGTTTAAATCCAACATATGCTGATTTCATCATTTTTGGTAGCTTGAAGTGGCTAC